>JAGXIQ010000173.1 GCA_024635625.1 Loktanella sp.
GATTGAGACCGCACACATGATCCGAAAGGGCCAACTCACCGGTCGAGGACAATCCGCCTTTCAGCAATTCAAGGCGCTCGCAGGATAAGTGTGTCCAGAGAACAGCCGTGCTCAATCATCAAAAAAATTTGCGACAGAACCAACATGTGCGCGGACTTGCTGCGACACCCGTTAGCATGGCAGACTGACGTGACCTTTGGATAGCGTCGCATGGCTCTGCACGATCAACGAATGAACAATACCGCCGATGCGCCGCTTGGCAGTATTGTCGATTTCGGCAAAGGCATTATTGGGCAAGCCGAGTCCATCGTGAATACCCTATGGCGGCCATGGGTTGGGTATCAGATAGTGATCGCCCTCGCCCTGCTTGCAATTGCGCAAATCGTGATGCTGATCCTTGCACCGCGCCTGCATGTGTGGATGCGCGCCCGCGAAGGCTGGCCGATGTGGAGGATCAGGTGGCTTGTCGTCCTTCACAAACGCCTAAGGGGCATTCTGTTCGTCGTATTAATCTGGCTGACCATCGCCATCATGCGAGAGCTGACATGGAATAGCCGTTCCTATCAGCTGGGCATTGTCGCAAATCTGGCGACAGCATGGCTGATTGTGGTCCTAACGACGCGCCTTATTGCAAACCCGGTGTTGCGCAAGATCGTGCGCTACGGTGCGTGGATCTGGGTCACGTTACGTATACTTGGGCTGACGGGTGCCTTTTCCAATCTCCTCGACAGTCTCGCGTTTTCAATTGGCACCCTACGCATTTCAGCACTGCTGGTGGTGCAGGCGATCCTGATTGTCGGCGTGCTATGGTTTGCAGCGCGCTTTATGTCCCGCACAGTGCGTAACCGGATTACTGGCAATGCCGATATCAGCCCGTCGATGCAGGTTCTGGCCGTTAAGGCGATGCAACTGCTATCCTACGGCCTTGCCGTCTTTATTGGCCTTAAGACAATAGGCATCGACCTAACCGGCCTTGCGGTCTTGTCGGGCGCTATCGGTGTCGGCCTCGGCTTTGGCCTGCAAAAGGTCGTATCGAATCTCGTTTCAGGTATCATTCTACTGTTGGACAAATCGATTAAACCCGGTGACGTCATCAGCCTTGGCGACACCTTTGGCTGGATCAATTCATTGGGCGCGCGTTACGTGTCGATCACAACCCGGGACGGCAAAGAATACCTGATCCCGAACGAAGACCTGATCACCGGGCAAGTGGTGAACTGGTCGCATTCCAACGATTTCGTCCGGCTCGATATCTATTTTGGCACCGCCTACGCCGACAATCCTCATGACGTTCGCCGGATTGCAATAGAGGCGGCGATGGGCGTGCCCCGCGTTTTGGAACAGCGCCCAGCTGTGTGTCATATCGTGGGATTTGGCGACAGCTCTGTCGACTATATCCTTCGGTTCTGGATTTCCGACCCCACAGGCGGCCTGACTAACATTCGTGGCAACGTTTATCTGGCACTGTGGGATGCCTTTGCAGAGCACGGTATTTCTATTCCGTTCCCGCAGCGCGAAGTGAAAATTTTGGACGAATCCACCTTACGGATGAAGGCCCTCGACTAATCGGATGAGGCGTCCAACAAAAAAAGTGATTGGCGGAAACGCATTAGCGGTTGAGCAATGTTTACCCTACGATAACAATACATTTGTGTAATGTTTTTTGTGTAATGTTTAAGGGGTCGAACCAGATGAGTTCTCATCCAACGCCTGTTTTCCGCTATCTTCGTACGACTGTTACAACCGCCGTTTTGATCGGCGCGGCTAGCGGCGCGTTCGCCCAAGCCTATACAGCTGGCGGCGGAACGACGACAGGAACCAACGCAGTCGCAATTGGTCCGAATGCGACCGCCCAAGGCGCCAACGAAACCGTTGCCATCGGCAATCAGGCCAACGCTGGCAGTGACGCAACAGCAGGCAGCAACTCTGCTACTGCGGTTGGCGGTCAAGCCAATGCGTCGGGACTGGGATCCACCGCAATCGGCTGGCAGTCCGAAGCGACTGCAGAGCGTGCGCAAGCCTTTGGCCATCTCGCAAATGCGAACGGCGTCCGATCCACAGCGGTCGGCGAAAATGCCGATGCCGCAGGCCTAGGCGCTATCGCAGTTGGTGATAATGCGGCAACGCTGTCGTCGGGCGCGCTAACATCTGAGGGTGCTATCGCGATTGGTAGCGATGGCAATGATGCGGACGGTCTGGGTGCGCAGGCCTCTGGAATCGATGCCGTCGCGCTTGGCTCTGACGCGGTTGCGACCGGCAACTCTACTACCGCTATTGGCGGCGAATCAGCGGCCAATGGCACCGCGACAACCGCCATCGGCTGGCGCGCGAGTGCGACGGCAGAACGGGCGACTGCCGTCGGCCACCTTGCGGGCGCAGGCGGGATCCGGTCCGTGGCTGTCGGTGAAGGTGCCATGGCGCAAGGCACGAACGACACCGTTGCCATCGGCAACATGGCAAATGCTGGCATGAACTCTGCCACTGCCGTTGGTGGTCAGGCGAATGCGGCGGGCCTCGGTTCGACCTCTATCGGCTGGCAGTCTGCCGCAACGGCGGAACGGGCGCAGGCTTTCGGTCACCTTGCACTCGCTAGCGGTGTGCGTTCGACAGCGATTGGTGAAGCTGCCGTTGCGTCCGGTGCCAATGCGCTATCCTTCGGCAACCTAAGCCGCGCATCCGGCGTAAATTCCGTGGCTATTGGTAATGGGGCAGAAGCGACGCGCGATAATCAGGTCGTCGTCGGCAATAGCGCCAACACCTACACTTTGCCGGGCATAGCCTCTGCCGAAAGCGCTGCGGCACAATCGGGCAACATGCGGCTGGTGACTTCCGATGCGAATGGCAACCTTGCAGTGTCGGATACGCCGGTCGCCGCCTTCGCGTCCTTGGGTCAGGCCGTCACGACGCAGGGCAACGCCATTGCCAGTCAAAGCGCCGCCATCCAGCGGAACTCTGACGCGATTGCTGACAACCGTGATGGTATCGCAATGGCCATGGCGCTGGAGGTGCCTTACGTGCCCGCAGACCGCCAGTATGCGGTATCGGGCGGCATAGGCGCCTTTGACGGATCAACGGCATTTGCCATGTCCGGCGCTTACCGCATCGACGCCAGCACACAGGTCGACGCGGGCGTCACCTACGGCCTTGACCGCCAAAAGGTCGGCGGCCGGATTGGCGTCAGCTACTCGTGGTAAGCATCAATACATTGAAACATCACGCAACGCCGTGGCTACTTGCCACGGCGTTTGCCGCTTTGATGGCGCCCGCCCAACCCGCCACAGCCCAGCAATCCCCACAAATTGAGAAAAGCTTTGCCACTGCGCTAATCCGGGATGCATTGTTGGCGGTGAACCATGCAAATCTGACCGGTAATTACACCGTGTTGCGCGACTATGCGTCGGCCTCGTTTCACGACGCGAATACTGCGACTGACCTAGCGCTGCTATTACAACGCGTCCGGTCAGAGCGGCTTGATCTACTGCCAGTCCTGTCCGTTGACCCGGTGATCCAGCAAAGCGGTCTGTCGCTTGACCAGCGGATCATGAGGCTGTCAGGCTATTTTTCGCTGACGCCCCGGTCGATCACCTTCGACTTGGAATTCGTCAATCAGGATAATCGTTGGCTGATATATGGCCTGTCTGTTGGCGCATTCGAGACACCAAAACCAGAGGTTACGGTTGACACTCCTTCTACGTCAGACTAACGCGCGTCCTTCGGTTGTTGAAATGATGGACAATAAGTCCTAGGTTTCAGTTAGGCCTTGCACCGGGGCCATCCGTCCGGTGCTTTTCATCGGAGGACGATGCACTGTCTCTTTCCACCTCGGCAGCTTCCGCTGCCAACACCGGAGCCCGCGCTGTGAAGGCGGCGGCTTCTTACGACAGCGACCAACTGCTTGATGCAATCCTGACGTCACTGGACGACGACAAGGCCGAAGAGGTTGTTAAAATCAACCTGCGCGGCAAGTCTGAAATGGGTGACTGGATGGTAATTGCCTCCGGTCGGTCGACACGTCAGGTTTCAGCCATGGCCGAAAATCTTAGCGAAAAGCTGAAGCAGGACTTTAACCTTGTCAGCAAGATTGAAGGCAAGGAAATCGGCGACTGGGTCCTGATCGACACTGGCGACGTCATCGTTCACCTATTCCGGCCTGAAGTGCGCGAGTTCTATCAGCTGGAAAAGATGTGGACACCGGGGTCGCAAGACTTCCTCGCCGTGGATCCATCCACGGCCCCCTGATGCGTGTGCGCATTTGCGCCGCGGGCCGCCTGCGCGGCGGCCCGGAGGCTGCACTGATTACGGACTACTTGACTCGTTTCGACCGGACGGGCCGCGCCTTGGCGCTTGGCCCGGCAGCAGTGGTTGAAGTCGACGACCGCAAAGGCGGTGGCATGGCTGGCGAGGGTGCGCTGTTGTCTAAAGTCGTGCCCGACGGCGCGCTTTTGTGCGTGCTGGATGAAAGAGGCAAGGTCATGACCTCTCCAGACTTCGCAAATCAATTGGGCACATGGCGCGATCAGGGCCGACAAGACGTAGCATTTGTCATCGGTGGCGCGGATGGAATCGACCCTGCATTACGTGAACGTGCCGATGCGGCGCTGTCATTTGGTAAAATGGTCTGGCCGCATATGCTGGTCCGCGTGATGTTGGCTGAACAGTTATATCGGGCGGCTAGCATACTTGCAGGCTCCCCTTATCACCGGGTCTAAGCCCCCCGGGCGGTAGTATCTTTAAAAGAGCGAGGATGGCCAGTCAGAGGCTACTAATTGCGCTTGCGACCGCTCGGCCAAGCGTGCGGTGGGCTGCAGCGTCGTAATGGACGCCGTCCTGCTGACTTACAGTAATGTGCTGTCCAGCATCAAGAAACCCGACACCCCATGTCCTTGCCAAAGCAGCGAAAAGCGGTGGTAGCGCCTGGGATCGCGCAGCACCGCCGTAGAAGACCTGACTGATCGGGCCTTGCTCCAACACGGGTGGCGGGCAGATCAGCAACACTGGAAAGCCGCCATGCCGGGTCTGCATCGGTTCGCCACATGCGATGGCCAACAGTCCCGCGACACCGCCGGCTATACCCTCTGGCGTCAGGCCAAAATGGGCTTTGCAATCGTTCGTGCCCAGCATAATTGTCAGCACGTCGATAGGGCCGTGGCTTTCAAGCGCTATACGCAGGCCAATGTGGCCATTCATATGCGCGCCCATCTCGGGGTCAGCCATTGGGCCAGCGGTGCGACCTGGCAGCCCCTCTTCAACCAGGGTGCAGCCCACCTGTGCAGCCATCACTTGTGGCCAGCGTACAGACGCGTCATGGCGCGCATAGACGCCCCTCGTCACGATTGGCGGCGTGCCGTGGGTGTTGCTGTCGCCAAAGGTCAAAATGGTCTGGATCATGGCACGAATCTAGTCGTGGCATGCATTCCGAGCAATCCCCCTTGGCCTTTGCTGCCCGCACCCACATATAAGACTCAACGACGGATCAAGGAGTAACACCATGGAAATCTTGGGTCAGAAGCCCGCAGCCCCCACGGGCGCGCATATCACAGACGGTACGGACGCCACGTTCATGCAGGATGTCATCGAGATGTCGATGAAGACGCCGGTGATCGTCGATTTTTGGGCGACCTGGTGCGGACCATGCAAGACACTCGGCCCAGCAATCGAGGCTGCGGTGACCAAAGCCGACGGCAAAGTCAAATTGGTCAAGATCGACGTCGATGCAAACCCAAGCTACTCTGGTCAGCTCCGCGTGCAGTCGATCCCAACCGTCTATGCCTTTTGGCAGGGACAGCCCGTTGACGGGTTTCAGGGCGCGCTACCACCATCCGAGGTGAATGCCTTTGTCGAAAAAGTCGCCGCAATGGGCGGTGAGCCAGAAGACGATGGCCTGACCAGCGCCATCACCGCCGCGCAAGAGATGCTGGACGAAGGTTCCGCCGCCGATGCCGCCGAAACCTTTGCAGCAATCCTGCAAGAAGATCCAAATAATGCGGCCGTCTACGCAGGTCTGGTTTCATCCCACCTTGCGCTGGATGACATCGATCAGGCAGAGGCGATCCTGAACGGCGCACCCGCCGAGATCAGCACCGATCCCGCGCTAGAAGCCGTGGCAGCCCGGATTTCCTTGCTACGCGAGGCTGCAAATGCTGGCCCCGTCGCCGAACTAGAGGCGAAGCTGGCGCTTGATGAAAACGACCACCAGACGCGTCTAGATTTGGCCACCGCCCTACACGCCACTGGTCGCAGCCAAGAGGCCGTGGATCACCTGTTGGACCTTTTCCGTCGCGATCGCGAGTGGAACGAGGGTGCGGCAAAAACGCAGTTATTCAAGGTTTTCGACGCTCTGCCGGCAAAAGACCCAATTGTTATGACGGGACGACGCAAACTGTCGTCAATGATATTTGCCTGATCGTTCGGGCGGGCTAATTGGAAGCGTATAATGATACATGCATCAGACCTTCCAGACACAATCCCGATTTTTCCACTGCCGGGGGCCTTGCTGCTGCCGCGCGGGCGGCTTCCTTTGCATATTTTCGAACCTCGCTATCTTGCGATGATTGAGGATACGCTGAGAACGCCCACGCGGCTGATCGGCATGATTCAGCCCTATGATGCGCCCGGCAAAGCTGGAAAGCTGCACAGCATTGGTTGTGCCGGTCGGCTAAACGCCTTTAACGAGACCGACGACGGTCGTTACATGGTCACGCTATCTGGCGTGTCCCGCTTTCGCGTAACGTCAGAGATCGAAGGGTTTACGCCGTACCGCCGTTGCAAGGTCAACTGGAACGGTTTTGAACGTGACCTTGGCAAGGCCGAACGCGATCCCGATTTCAAGCGGGACGTCTTTATGGACGCTCTTTGCCGTTACTTTCAGGATCAGGGCTTAAAGACAGACTGGGATTCTTTGGGCGAGGCCGAGGATGAGCTGCTTATCAACTCGCTTTCAATGCTTTGCCCTTTCCCACCTGAGGATAAGCAAGCATTGCTAGAAGCGCCTAGCCTTTCGACCCGACGCGAAACCCTGATGACGTTGATTGAATACGCCCTGCGCGGCGGCGATGACGAGGTGATGCAATGACTGAAACATCTTTCGAACCCCAGATGCTGGAATCACTTGTGTGCCCACAAACGCAAGGTTCATTGCGTTACGATGCCGCGCGGCAAGAACTGATCAGCAAGGCAGCCCATCTGGCCTATCCGATCCGTGACGGCATTCCAGTGATGCTGATCGACGAAGCACGCAGGCTTGACGACTAGCGCATCAGCCGTGGCAGTTCGCCGTTCAGACCGGCTGCTTCGCGGATAAAGCGCCGCCGTAGGCTAGGCACGGCATTGATCGCGCCCATACCCAGATCGCGCAGACCGCGCAAAACTGAATTGTCGTTCGAAAACAGTCGATTGAATGCATCCGTTGCAAGTGCAAGCCGCGTCGCCTCGAACCGCCGCCAGACTTGATACCGGTCAAGTGCAACGGCGCTACCGATATCTTCACCTCGCATTTTGGCATCCTCTAGCACCTGCGCCAGGGCTGCAACGTCGCGTAGACCAGCGTTCAGGCCTTGGCCAGCAATCGGGTGTATTCCATGAGCCGCGTCACCGACCAAGGCCACGCGAGGGGCCACTAAGCTGTCAGCAAGAGTCAGCCCAAGCGGATAAGAAAACCGCTGTCCCACCAGCCGCAATTCACCAAGGAAAGAGCCAAAAGCAGGTTTCAGAGCGTTTAGAAAACTTTCGTCGTCCAGCGCAAGCGCTGCGCGGGCACGGTCAGCCTGCTCGCTCCAGACGATGGAACTGCGATTGCCGGTCAGCGGTAAGATCGCCAATGGCCCACCGGGCATAAAGAACTGATGCGCAACACCGTTATGCGGCAGGTCATGCTCTACCGCGCAAACGATCGCGATCTGGTGGTAATCCCAGCCCATCCGCTTGATCCCGGCGCGATTTGCGACGCCACTGCTGCGACCGTCGCACCCGACAAGCAATCGCGCACTCAAAGACGTCCCGTCATCAAGCGTCACAGTGACACCACCGCCCGCTACGTCCTGCGCCACGACGCTATGCCCCGTGATATGCGTTATATTTCCTACCGAAGCGACAGCATCCAGCAAGGCTGCGCGCAGGTGACGATCCTCTACCAACCAGCCCATAGGGCCTTCTTCAATCTCGGAATGGTCAAAGTGCATCATCCACGGGCTTGCACCCTCTCCGGCGCGGCCGTCGGTGACTTTAATATCCAGCATAGGCTGGGCGTTCGGCTGGACCGCGCCCCAGACACCGACGCCGCGCAGCAACCGCATAGAGCCGTTGGCAATCGCATACGCTCGCCCGTCAAAATCACGATCACGGTGTGCGTCCGGCGTGATGGCATCCATCAGCGTTACGCGCATGCCAGATTGGGCGGCAGCAAGGGCCAACACAGGGCCATTCAACCCACCGCCGACAATGATGATATCTGTCTGTTCCATGCCCTGACATATGGTCGCCCGCGCGGGATTGTCCATGCGGTGCGCGGTCGCTAGCGTGGCCACAACGGTAAAAGGGGATTACGATGGACGACTGGCGCTGGATGACCGCAACGGCATTGGGTCAGGGGATCGGCATTGGCAGCATTGATCCTGTTGCGCTGACCGAAACCTTTTTGAGTGCAATTGCCGCGCACCCGCACCGCGACCGCATCTATGCCCGCGTTACATCTGATCGCGCCCGCACCGAGGCAGAGGCCGCCAGTGCGCGTGCCAAGGCTGGCCTGCGGCGTGGACCGCTGGATGGCGTACCGGTCAGTTGGAAAGACCTGTTTGACACTGCAGGCACCGCAACAGAGGCCGGCACGAGACTGATGGCGGGCCGCACGCCCGATGCAGATGCCGAGGTGTTGCGAAACGCGACGGCGGCCGGCCTTGTCTGCCTCGGCAAAACACATTTGTCAGAAATTGCATTCTCTGGTCTTGGGCTGAACCCAATGACTGCTACCCCGCCGAACGTAAATGACGCCGATGCGGTGCCGGGCGGGTCATCATCTGGGGCTGCGGCCTCTGTTGCCTTTGGCTTGGCGGTGGCAGGCATTGGGTCCGATACCGGTGGATCGGTACGTATCCCTGCGGCATGGAACGATATCGTAGGATTCAAAACAACACACGGACGCCTTCCCCTGACAGGCACCGTACCGCTGTGCCTGACCTTTGATACTGTCGGTCCTTTGTGCCGATCCGTTCAAGACGCAGCCTTGCTGACAGCGGCACTAGAGGGTTCCCGCGCGCCAGACCTGTCGCACGCAACCGGCCCTCTGCGACTTGCGATCCTTGACACGGTAGCGATGGACGACCTTCGGCCAGAGCCGATGTCAGGTTTCAACGCCGCCGTGGGTCAGCTGCGCGCTGCCGGGGCTGAAATTACCCATATCAACGTGCCTTCGCTGACTGACTCGTTCGCCAAGGCCGGCCTTCTTTATACGGCTGATAGCTGGGCATGGTGGCGAGACACGATCATGGCCAATCCCGACGCGATGTTTCCGCAAATCTTTGAACGGATCAGCGCAGGTCGCGACGTAAAGGCGGCAGATTACATCGCCGCATGGGCCATTCTGCGACGTATCCGCGCGACTTATGCCGCCAAAACAGCCGCCTTTGATGCTGTCATTATGCCCACGGCACCGATCCTGCCACCGAACGCCCAACGCCTTCTGGATGACGCGGATTACTATAAAGCAGAGAACCTACTGGCCTTGCGGAACACCCGTGTTGCCAATCTGATGAACCTGCCTGCGCTGACGCTGCCGACTGGGACACCGTCATGCGGCATCATGCTGTGCGGTCACACCGGACAGGATGATCGCCTGTTACGCGTCGGCGTCGTGGCAGAGGCGGCCTTGGGTTGATCGCATTCGACGACAGAAAAGACACATTCTGCGATCAAGCCCCTGAATCTTGGGGCTGCTCGTCTGGACAGACGCGCCAACTAGCGGCTACCCTATGGCTAAGCGGGGCGCTTTATGATCCCGTAACGAGGCAGTGATGAATTTCCCAGAGCGGTTTGCGAACCTTCCGGTTGCGACGTGGCCACGACTTCGTGGACTGCTGGATGCTGTCCAACCGGGCGGCGACCCTATCAACATGACGATCGGCGACCCGCAGCATCCGATGCCAGCCTTCCTGCCTGATGCGATAGCCAAGGAGATTGCTGGTTTCGGGGGCTACCCATCGAATGACGGCAGTGCCGCGCTCCTCGATTCAATCTCTCGTTGGTTAAACCGCCGCTATGGCGTGACCGTCGCCACGTCAGAGATCATGGCCCTTAACGGGACGCGAGAGGGGCTGTATAACGCCGCGATGGCCCTGTGCCCCGAACGAAAGAATGGCCAGACGCCCGTCATTCTGACACCCAACCCTTTTTATCAAGTCTATGCCGTTGCAGCTCTTTCGGTCGGGGCAGAGCCTGTGTACTTGCAGGCCACCGAAGCCACAGGCCACTTGCCAGACTTCAATGCCGTGCCATCCGAGGTGCTGGACCGCACCGCAATCGCCTATATTTGTTCGCCAGCGAATCCGCAGGGGGCAGTCGCAACAGAAGCCTATTGGCGCAACTTGATCAGCCTAGCCGAAAAGCACGATTTCAAGATTTTTGCAGACGAATGCTATTCCGAGATCTATCGCGACACGCCTCCCGTTGGCGCATTGCAGGTTGCGCAAGCAATTGGTGCAGACCCTGAGCGGGTCGTGATCTTTCACTCGTTGTCGAAGCGGTCGAACCTTGCGGGTCTGCGGTCTGGCCTTTGCGCTTCCGGTCCACGCAATATCGCAGCAATTCGCGCCTTGCGGGCCTATGCCGGTGCACCACTGCCCGGTCCCGTGCAGGCCGTTTCAGCCCTTGTTTGGGACGACGAGGCGCACGTCACCGCATCTCGCGCCCTTTACGTCGAGAAATTTGAGATCGCCGACCGTATACTTGGCAACGTGCCGGGCTACGCCAGTCCAGAGGCCGGGTTCTTTCTTTGGCTTCCCGTCGATGACGGCGAAAAAACGGCGCTGGCGCTGTGGTCAAAAACGGGTGTCCGCACCCTGCCAGGCGCTTACCTCTCGCGAGAGGTGAACGGCACGAATCCCGGCGCGAACTATATTCGGGTGGCCCTTTGCGGCCCCAAAGACGACGTGGAGCGCGGTCTGACCCGCCTGCGCGACACGATTTACCAGTGAGGAACGGCAAGATGGCATCCTATCAGACACGGCACCGCGACCCGCTTCTGGACAGCGAAACCCAAGCTGCCCTGGAACGGCGCAGCCGGGAGTTGTTGGGGATCGCCCTGATCATTCTTGGCGTGCTGGGTGCCATGATCTGCTTCAGCTATTCGCCGACCGATCCGTCGTGGATTTCCGCTAGCGATGCACCCGTGCAGAACTGGCTGGGCTTGTTTGGTGCCGCAACAGCAGCCCCGCTAATGATGATCGTGGGTAAGGGCATTTGGGCATTGCCGCTTGTTCTGATTGCATGGGGCGCACGCTTTGTCCTGCACAGCGGGTCAGATCGGGCCATGGGGCGGGTAATCTACGTGCCTGTCGTCATCGCCACCGCTTCGCTTTATGCCGCGTCCTTGCCACGCGGTATCGACTGGCCCGCGAACTTTGGCATGGGCGGATTGTTCGGCGACACCGTACTGGGCATGGCTCTGACTATTCTGCCGTTGGGTCCAGTAATCGGCGTTAAGCTGCTTTCGCTGCTACTGGGCGTCGCAACTGTGGCACTGCTGTCGTTTGGCCTTGGCTTTACCCGGCCAGAACTGGGGACCGGCGTCCGCTTCGTTCTAATGGGAACGGTCATGATCTATGACATATTGCTGCGCGTGATCGGTCAGGGAACTGCGCGCGCTACACAAGCTGCCTCTGCTGCACGCGGCACTGTCGCGGCCCGCATGGCCGACCGTGCCGATGCCCGCGCATCGGTTGCCGTGGAACCGCAAGTCGACGCAAAGGCCCGCGCTATCGCGGCCGTGCGCAGCCGCCCCACAGCAGCACCCCCTGTAACCTCCGACGCAAGCCGCAAAATGCCACCGGTCATCCGGGCCGAAAGTGGGGTCGAACGCCCGACCGCTGCACGTGCGGCCCCTGACACTGAAGTGATCAACGCACCTGCCCCGCGCAAGATGCCCGGACTTGGCAGCCTGCTGCGCCGCGCGGCGCCCGATCCGGAACCAGAACTTGTAGAGACTGAAACCTTCGACCACGATCTAGAAGCGCCAACAGCAGACCGCGTCCGCAGCCGCATTTCTGACGCGATCAAGGCGCGCGTGATGCCTACCGTAGAACCGCACCCTGCTACCGGCGTCCGAATTGAGCCATCCCTGACGGCTGGTAAGCGGCCGCGCGCCCTTGTTCTGCCATCCGTGCCGCCACTCGTCGCAGCACCAGCGGTGGCCCTTGTGGACGACCCACAGGATGACTGGCAAGTCGAAGCCGAAATGTTGATTGATGACGATCAGGATTTTGACCTAGCTGATGCTGCACCTGCGGCGCCCGTTGCCGCGCCTGCCGTATACCAACGCAGCGCCCTGCCCCGCACAGAAGCCCCATCGTTGACAGCAGAGCCGTTGTTCGATCCCGACGCCCCGCGCCCAGCTATTCCAACCATGGCACCGAAGAAGGCCGTCATTCAGCACGGCATGTCCCGCGCCACGATGCCAAGTAAGCAAGCCAGATCCGAAGCACAGCCATCCCTGACGTTCGAGGAAAAGTACGCCACTTACCAGCACCCACCCCTGAACCTGCTGACCAATCCCGCTGAAATCAAACGACACGTCCTGTCCGACGAGGCACTAGAGGAAAACGCCCGCATGCTGGAAAGCGTGCTGGACGATTACGGCGTGAAGGGAGAGATCGTCAGCGTCCGCCCCGGCCCCGTTGTCACGATGTACGAACTGGAACCCGCACCCGGCCTTAAAGCATCGCGCGTTATCGGTTTGGCCGACGACATCGCACGGTCCATGTCGGCACTGTCCGCCCGGGTATCCACCGTGCCGGGCCGCACCGTGATCGGTATCGAATTGCCGAACGAAAACCGTGAAAAAGTCGTCCTGCGAGAGATCCTTTCCGCCCGCGATTTCGGCGACAGCAACATGAAGCTGCCTTTGGCACTGGGCAAAGATATCGGCGGCCAACCGATTGTCGCGAACTTAGCGAAGATGCCGCACTTGCTGATTGCCGGTACCACAGGTTCAGGTAAATCAGTTGCCATCAACACGATGATCCTGTCGCTTCTGTACAAGCTGACACCGGAAGAATGCCGGATGATCATGATCGACCCTAAAATGCTGGAACTGTCGGTTTATGATGGCATCCCACATCTGCTATCCCCCGTCGTCACAGACCCCAAAAAGGCTGTTGTGGCCCTGAAATGGGTCGTCGGAGAGATGGAAGAGCGCTATCGCAAGATGTCCAAGATGGGCGTGCGCAACATCGACGGCTATAATGGCCGCGTGAAAGAAGCACTCGCCAATGACGAGTTGTTCAGCCGCACCGTGCAGACCGGATTTGACGATGAAACCGGCGAGCCGGTATTCGAGACAGACGAATTCAAGCCCGTTGTTCTGCCATATATCGTCGTCATCGTGGACGAGATGGCAGACCTGATGATGGTTGCGGGCAAGGAAATCGAAGCCTGCATTCAGCGCCTTGCTCAGATGGCCCGCGCCTCTGGCATCCACCTGATTATGGCAACGCAGCGCCCGTCGGTCGACGTCATCACCGGCACGATCAAGGCCAACTTCCCGACCAGAATTTCTTTTCAGGTCACGTCCAAGATCGACTCTCGTACTATCCTTGGTGAAATGGGTGCCGAACAACTGCTTGGCATGGGCGATATGCTTTATATGGCTGGCGGATCCAAAGTGACCCGCGTGCACGGCCCTTTCTGTTCGGATGAAGAGGTCGAGGAAATCGTTAACTACCTCAAAAGCTTCGGCCCGCCCGAATACATGTCCGGCGTCATCGAAGGCCCGGACGAGGATACGGAAAGCAGCATCGACGCGGTCCTTGGACTGGCTGACGGATCTGACCTTGAAAACGCACTATATGACACAGCGGTTGCCATCGTCATCAAGGACCGCAAGTGTTCGACGTCCTACATCCAACGCAAGTTAGCCATCGGCTACAACAAGGCGGCGCGTCTGGTTGAGCAGATGGAGGATCAGGGCGTCGTCAGTTCTGCGAATCATGTCGGGAAAAGAGAAATCCTTGTGCCCGAACAGCACTGACACGCCACACCCTACGTCCTAACGAAAGTAAGCTATAGCGCGCAGGGGGTATGCGCCCCCCCTGCCCTGCTGCACCCCTTTACCAACGGCAGCGAATGGGTATCTAACGGTCACGAAATAGGGACATCGTGATAATGACCAATTACTACACCCCAACTGGCGGCCTACCACCGCAGACCAACCTTCTAACCGACCGCGCCGTGTTCACGGAAAGCTATGCCGTCATTCCCAAAGGCACTCTACGCGACATCACGACCAGTTTCCTGCCCCACTGGAACAAGATGCGCATGTGGGTGATTGCCCGCCCCTTAACGGGGTTTGCCGAGACCTTCAGCCATTACATCACAGAAGTTGCCCCAGGTGGGGGTAGTAAGACGCCAGAAACGGACGCCACGGCGCAAGCCGTGATATTCGTTGTCAACGGTCATGCGGAACTGACCATCGATGATCAGACACACCTTATTTATCCCGGATCATACGCCTATCTGCCCGCAGGCTGCGCGTGGGAATTCGCCAACGATCACCATGCACCTTGCACTTTCCACTGGATCCGCAAGGCTTATGTCGCTGTAGACGGCGTCCCAAAGCCAGAGGCTTTTGTCACGCAAGAGACCGACGCGCCTGTGATAGAGATGGCAGGAACGAACGGAGCGTGGTCCACGACCCGCTTTGTCAGTCCGACGAATCTGTCCCACGACATGCACGTTAACATTGTGAATTTTCAGCCCGGCGGCGTCATCCCCTTCATGGAAACGCACGTCATGGAACACGGTCTTTACGTACTTGAAGGCAAAGCGGTCTATCGGTTGAACAAGGATTGGGTAGAGGTCGAAGCAGGCGATTACATGTGGCTGCGCGCCTTCTGCCCTCAGGCGTGTTATGCGGGCGGGCCGGGGCCATTCCGCTACCTTCTTTATAAGGACGTAAACCGGCACATGCCGCTATCTGTCCGTTAGGCCATTTTACTATTATGCACCTCGTGAAAAACCTATTGGACGTGCCATGCGCGTCCTGATCAACGGCTTTGGCCGGATTGGACGCACGATCCTGCGTCAATTGCTGACGACACGGACCGATACCGGGATAAAGGTTGTCGGCATCAACGACGTCGCGCCGCTAGATATCTGCGCCTATCTGTTTGCCTACGACAGCGTCTTTGGCCCCTTCCCAAAACCCGTTAGCGGTGCCGATGGCGTACTAAGCGTCGGCGACCACCAGTTCCCGTTTTCGCAAGAGAAAGACCTGTCGAAGCTTGATCTGCGGGGCGTAGATCTTGTGCTGGAATGCACCGGTGTAGCCCGCACCTCTGATATTGCTCGGCGCGGGCTGGATGCGGGCGCAGGTGCTGTGTTGATCTCTGGCCCGTCGCCTGCAGCAGAGGTTACAGTCGTCCTGGGCGCAAATGACTCAGCGTTGGGCGACGCACGGATCGTGTCCAACGCAAGTTGTACAACGAATGCCTTAGCGCCTTTGGTCAGGCATCTGCATGACGCGCTTGACGTCACAGCCGCGCATATGACGACGATCCATTGCTACACGAGCAGCCAACCGATGATTGACGCGCCGCGCGGCGACTTTGCCCGCAGCCGGGCCGGCGCGCTATCAATGGTATCCACAACGACAAGTGCAACCGAACTTGTTGCGCAGGTCATACCAGAACTAGCAGGCCGGATCACCGGCGCCGCTGTTCGGGTGCCAGTGGCGAGTGTGTCCTGTATCGACCTTACTGCAACCATTCGGGACGCCGTAACGACAGAGGATTTGCATCAGGTGCTACAACGGGCCAATTCTGCCTTGATCGGAATGACCCATCTTCCACTCGTTTCCTCTGACTTGCGCGGTCGGGCTGAATCGCTGGTAGTCGCGTTGCCAGAAAGTTTTGCCACCACCGCCCAACAGATCAGGGTGTTCGGCTGGTACGATAATGAATGGGGTTTTTCCGCGCGTATGATCGACGTGGCACTACGTATGGGCAGACGCTAAGGGGGCGACTATTCGCCACCTGCATTCGATACCCCCCAAAGGATGCGTCTAAATAAAAGCCGCGTAGACCGTGAAAGGGTCGACACGGCGCTCCTCAAGGTTCGCGCCATCACCGATGCGGTCGATCACTGCAAAAAGCCCCGGCGCGTAAAGCGGGGTCAGCACGCCGTGCCATGTCCCCCGATGGAAATTGATCGCCTGCCCAGGGGCTGTGATAAAGGCCTGTGGCGTGCCCGGCTTGCTATCATCGTCGGGCGCTACGATGACGAGGAAGGAATGCTGCGTCATCGGAACGAACGCTTGAGAGCCTTCCGGGTGCCGTTCCAACAGGTCGCATGTATAAGGAAAACTGCGCGCCTCGGCGTAGAAAAGGCTGATCCCCGCCCGCCCGGTCCCAAAGTCAAGGCGAGCACGGTCGTGGTAGCGTTCGCATAGGCCTGCATTGATCAATTTGTCGGGCTCGCCGGATGTGTCCAGCACATCGCCAAAGGGAGCGAAGGCGGCGGCAGTCAAAGGTTCCGCGGTAATCACATCAGAGCCTTCAGGCGAAGTGCAGCGATGCGTTCGACTTGGGCAGATGCCGTGGCAAATTCTTCTTCTACCGAATTCTGCAAACGTACTCCAAAGGCGCGCAGGATGCTGTCCTTTGTATTGTCACGCACAGCTATGATGAAGGGAAAAGCAAACTTTGCGACATAGGCGGCATTGGCTTTGTGGAACGTCTCGCGTTCTTCATCCGTCAACGCATCAAGGCCTGCAGAAGCTTGTTCCGACGTACTCTCGGCCGTCAATCGCTGCGCGGCAGCCAGCTTGCCCGCTAGGTCAGGGTGGGCACGTAGGACTTTCAGCCGATCCTCTGTTGCGGCAGACCGGAATGCACGCGCTAAGGCATTAGCAAGCCCAACGGGCGTGTCATGCACCGCGCCCAGTTCCATCCCGTGGGCGCGTTCAGCGACCCAAGGGGAATGCTCATAAATGCCGCCGAACTTTTCGACAAAAGCGGCCTTGGCCATCTGACTGGGACGGACACGTCTGATATGGGGGTGATACTGGCGCCAGTGGTCTGCGATCTGTTCGCGGGTGGCGAACCAGACGCCCTCGTGCCCCTGCGCATAGTCAATAAACTTGCGCAAAGCCTCGATACGGCCTGGACGACCGATAAGGCGGCAATGCAAACCAATGGAAAACATCTTGGCCTGACCTTCTTGCCCCTCGCGAAACAGCGCATCAAAGCTGGCTTTGAGGTAGTCGAGAAACTGATCGCCCGCGTTGAACCCCTGCGGCGTGGCAAAGCGCATATCGTTCGCGTCCAGCGTATAGGGTACGATCAGTTGATCGCAATCGCCGAATTCCATCCAATACGGCAGATCATCAGCATAGCTGTCCGCGAGGTAGTCAAACCCCTCCTCTGCCGCAAGACGAACCGAATTAATTGAAGCACGCCCTTGATAAAAGCCACGCGGGCGCTCTCCGGTGACTTCGGTGTGCAGCCGGATCGCACGCTGAATATGGGCCCGCTCTGTTTCCTCGTGCGCGTCTTTGTATTCAATCCACTTCAAACCGTGTGATGCGATTTCCCATCCAGAGTCCTGCATCGCGGCAACCTGATCAGGGCTGCGGGCCAAAGCGGTTGCAACGCCGAACACTGTGATCGGTAAGTCTTTCAACAAGCGATGAAGCCGCCAGAACCCGGCTCTGGCGCCGTATTCGTAAATTGTTTCCATATTCCAGTGCCGCTGACCCGGCCATGCGGCTGCTCCAACGATTTCTGACAGAAAAGCCTCGGATGCTGCATCGCCGTGCAGAATGTTGTTTTCGCCACCTTCTTCGTAGTTCAACACGATCTGGATTGCTATTTTTGCATTGTTTGGCCACTTCGGGTCTGGCGTTTGGGCGCCGTAGCCGATCATGTCGCGGGGGTAGCGGGTCATTTCGGGTCTTCCTTTGGGGTCGCTACATTTATACCGTCAATTCTGGCGCAGGCGAGAGGGCAAAACCGATGTATGATATGGCGATCTTATGGGAGTGGTTGGCATTTGCGGTCCGCTGGACCCATGTCATCACAGCGATCGCCTGGATTGGATCGAGTTTCTACTTCATCGCCCTTGATCTGGGGCTGAACCGGGACATTCCTGGGCCTGCAGACGGCGAAGAGTGGCAGGTCCACGGCGGCGGCTTTTATTTCATCCAGAAATATCTAGTCGCGCCAGATGCAATGCCTGCCCACCTGACATGGTTCAAGTGGGAAAGCTATTCCACATGGCTGTCAGGATTTGCAATGCTGATGGTTGTCTATTGGGCGGGGGCGAACCTTTATTTGATCGACCCGGCCAAGGCCGATATAGCGATTTGGCAAGGCATCGTACTGTCAGCCGGATCATTGGCCGTCGGCTGGGTAATCTACGATTTTCTCTGCAAATCGCCGCTTGGCGAACGGCCTACGGTTTTGATGTTATTGCTGTTCGTCATGTTGGTGGTGATGAGTTGGGGTTACAATCAGGTCTTCACCGGTCGGGCGGCATTGCTGCATCTTGGTGCCTTCACTGCGACAATCATGACCGCAAACGTATTCCTGATTATCATGCCGAACCAACGCATTGTCGTGGCCGACCTAAAGGCTGGCCGCAAGCCTGATCCAAAATATGGCAAGATCGCCAAGCTGCGCAGTACACATAACAATTATCTGACACTGCCCGTCATATTCCTGATGCTGTCGAACCACTATCCGCTGGCGTTCGGGACGCAATACGCGTGGATCATCGCGGCACTGGTGTTTCTGCTGGGGGTGACGATCCGGCACTATTTTAATTCCATGCATGCCCGCAAAGGCAAACCCACTTGGACATGGGCCGCGACCGTCATCATCTTTGTCGTAATGGCGTGGCTGTCGTCCTTCCCCGGCTACGAAACCTATGAGGCATCAGAGGCCCGTAACCTGACCTCGACCGAGCAGAAATTCGCGCAGGCTGATGGATTCGATGACGCCTCGCAGATCGTGCAAGGACGTTGTTCCATGTGCCACGCACGAGAGCCTGTCTGGGACGGCATTCGCTGGGCACCAAAGGGTGTATTTCTGGAAACACCTGCGGATATCGCAAAACATGCGCAGCAAATTTATGTGCAAGCGGGCATCAGCCACGCGATGCCACCTGCGAATGTGACTGGGATCAGCGACGCGGACCGGCAGACCTTGGCCCGCTGGTTCCGCGCCGCGTCTTGATTACCCGCGTTTGCGCATCTCACTCTGGATGTTGAACTGAATATCGGCGATGCTTCCGCCTTTTTTCAGATCGTTTAGGATGACGGTCGTCTGCTCTCCAACGTCGTCCGTCACGATCCACTGACGCAGCTCGACCGGGTTGGCGGTGAATTTCATCTGGATGTTGCCGTATTCCGGGTGCGCCGGGTCCTGCGCGGTGATCGTAGTGGTCGTGCCGTCAGATGTGTGACCCGTAACCATACGCGCCTGACCAAGATTAACATTCCGTTCCAGAATGATGTTCAGCGGCGTCTGGTTCAGCGGATAGCGATCGGCTGGCGTGTTCGACTTGGGATCAAACACCGCAACCTGGCCACCGCCCGCCATGACAAGGCTGTTGTCTGGCGCGCTATATTCAAACCGGATGCGTCCAGGACGCTTGATGTAAATTTGACCGGTCGAAAGCGTTCCGTCGCCATTGATCTGCGTAAAGCCCCCCTGTGCCGTCTGCATCTGATTCAGGTAGGCCGAGACTTCGTTCAGGGACAATTCCTGCGCCTGTGCGGCGCCGCCAGCCAAGGCCAGCGCGGCAGCTGAAAGAAGAAGGGTGCGTCTGTTCATGGCATTCACCTTGTGTTGCTTGACCACCGACATAGGGCGGGTGGGTCACGTCTTCCATGCCGATATGCCGCCTGACATGCGATAACGTGACTTGGTCAGCGGCTAACCGCCTTGGGAACCCGGACGGGGGGCACGGCATTATCAGGGTGAAGCGACGCAATATTACGCCGCCGGAATATGGAGATTTCATCATGCCAGAAGTATTTATTGCAGGCCTCGACGGTCAGACCCGTAAGAAGGCAATCGACATCCTGAATGACAACTTGGCCGAAGTCATCGCCCTAACGCTGGCCGTTAAGCAAGCGCACTGGAACCTGAAAGGCGCTGGCTTTATCGGCGTTCACGAACTGCTGGACGAGGTTGCTGATCGTCTGCGTAATGGCGCCGACCTTATGGCGGAACGCGCGGTCATCTTGGGTGGCGTTGCCCGTGGCACGCTGGAAGTCGCCGCAGAAACCGCCAAAATGGATGCCTACCCGGTCGAAGAAGAGGACATCAACGCGCACATTGAAGCGCTGAAACAGCGTTTCTTGACAGTGGGTGAATCTGTCCGCAAGGGCATCGATGCCTCTGGCGAGGCTGGTGACGAAGACACCGCTGATATTATGACGGAAGTCAGCCGTGCCATCGACAAGGACGCTTGGTTTATTGGGGCGAACGCACCGAAATCAAAGAAGTAGTCTTAATAAACAGGGGGCGTTAGCGATAACGTCCCCTAATTCGACAATGACTACCGTTTCCGACAAGACCGAAGTTGTGCGTCGTAGAGCAAAGCGCGGGCTTCTACCTCTCCGGCGATACGGATCAACCAGCTTTTGTCACGCCAAGTGCCACGCATATAGCCGGATCGACCATCGTGATAAGCGAGGTACTGATTGCGGACGTCTGATAGCGGAACACCAGTTTCACGCACCGTGGCGGACATATACCAGCCCATGAAATCGGATGCAGCGTCAATGTCTTCGCGCTTAGCACGGCGATTTCCGGAAAACTGTTGATATTCTTCCCAAGTGCCGTCCAAAGCCTGCGAATATCCCAAGGCAGAAGATTGCCGACCGACGGGAATAACGCCCAGCGCATATTGGTGGGGCGGGCGGTTGTTCCCGATAAATTTCGATTCCTGATAGATGATCGCCATCATTGCAGGCATCGGAACGCCGTACTTCTTCTCTACCTTCTTGAAAGCGCGCCTGTATTCAGGCCGCTCCGTCAGGATGTTACACGCGTTATCAAGGTCGCGCGGGGCTGAATACTCGCGGCTGCCACAACTGCCCAGCAACGCAAGTAACACCAATGCGCGAAAGAAACTGCTCATTTGCCTCTCGCTTTTCGTCTTTTATTTTTTTCCACCCTAGCTGGAAATGACCCGTCTGTGAACGGTTAAGGTGCACCTTCGCGATCACGAAAGCTTCGGGCTGCGGGAATTCGCCTGAAACCAGCGCAAGCGCACAGACTGTTTCTGGATTATATCCCGCTAAAACATGGACTTTTCCGTACAGGTCCGTTTACTAACACTGCGGGGGTAGTTGCATCCATGTTCAAGACGCGCGCGAAATATCATCTAGGCCAAGTTGTCAGGCACCGGAAACATCCGTTTCGAGGTGTCGTGTTTGACGTGGATGCGATGTTTTCCAATACGGATGCCTGGTACGAGGCGATCCCAGAAGAAAGTCGTCCGGCCAAGGACCAGCCCTATTATCACCTGCTGGCCGAAAACGACCAAAGCTTTTATGTCGCCTACGTGTCAGAGCAGAACCTTGTTGCCGACTACTCTGGAGAGCCCGTCGACCACCCTGATTTGCCGGACTTGTTTGGTGACTTCGAGGATGGTCACTATCCGCTGCAAGTCCAACTAAACTAAATAGAATTTGTTGTGAAAAAGGCGGGCGCAAGGCCCGCCTTTTTTGCATTTAGTAGCCTAATGCGCAGCCGTCCTTGCGTGGGTCCGACCCGCCCTGCAGCACGCCGTCGTCCCGCAGCATGATCGCCTGCGCACCCCCGATGGCCGTTTCGGGAATGACGACATCGTGGCCAATGTCGGACAATTCCGCGCGCACTGCATCAGAGTAGCCGCGCTCAACCTTCACATGCCCAAGTTCGGCAAAGCTACGCGGTCCGTCGATTGCCGCCTGCGGATCGAGGCCAAAGTCGGTGACGTTGCTGACGAATCGGGCGTGCCCGGTGGACTGATAAGCACCGCCCATTACGCCAAACGGCATCAGCGTCTTGCCCTCTTTTTGCAGCATCCCGGGAATGATCGTGTGCATCGGCCTTTTGCCCGGCCCGCCCTCGTTCACATGACCTTCGGTCAGGCTGAAACCGGCGCCGCGGTTCTGGAACAGGATGCCGAACTTGTCGGATGCGATCCCGGACCCGAAGCCGTGAAAGATCGAATAGATCAGCGATACTGCCATCCGGTCGCGGTCTACGACGGTGATATAGATCGTTTCTTTGTGAACGGATTCAGCACCAGGCAAATGACCGGGCAAGGCCTTCGCTGGATCAATTAGCGCAGCCAACTTTTTAGCCGTCTCCATCGACAGCATATGGTCTAGCCGGGTCATATGGTCGGGATCAGACAAGAAGCGATTGCGCGTGTCGTAGGCCAGTTTGGTCGCCTCGGCCTCAATATGGATGCGTTGCGCACCCCATGGGTCCATCGCTGCGATATCGAATTGCGACAGGATATTCAGGATCAAAATCGCCGTGGCACCCTGCCCGTTTGGCGGATGCTCGTACAAGTCCAGACCGCCATAACCACCCTGCACAGGGTCAGCCCAACTGCTTTGGGTCTGCGCAAAATCATCAAGCGTATGCACGCCACCCAACGCGTTCAGCGAAGCAACCATATCCTCAGCTACTTCGCCCTCGTAAAACCCGGCCCGTCCTTCGACAGCGATGCGACGCAGCACCTTGGCCTGATCGGGTGCCCGGAACATCTGACCGGGGGTCGGCACCTTTCCGTTTAGCATGTAGCGGTCACGGGCCACGCCCTGAAGTACGCCTTCGTCCATCGCCCAATCAAAAGCAACGCGGGGGCTAACGGGCACGCCAGCCTCTGCGTAGTGGATCGCCGGGGCGAGGGATGCCTTTAGGCCCAGCTTGCCCCAATCCGCTGATAGGGTGCAAAATGCGTCCACGGCACCGGGGATGGTTACGGCGGCAGGATCGCTGACAGGAACGACCGAATGGCCCTTGGCGCGAAGATCGGCAGCGGAATAGGCGGCGGGGGCACGACCCGACCCGTTCAGTGCGTGAATTTTGTTAGATCCTGGGGGTGTCAGCAGGACGAAGCAATCGCCGCCGATACCAGTCATCTGCGGCTCGCAAACACCCAGTAAAACGGCACCCGCAATAGCAGCATCTACTGCATTACCACCCGCTTCTAGAATCTGGATTGCGACCTTCGCCGCCAAAGGGTGCGAAGTGGCGCACATGCCATTTTCGGCGAATGTCGCCGATCGGCCGGGTATCTGGAAATCACGCAAGTCTTATCCTCCCTGTTTCGGGCGAACCGTCGGGCATTCGTTCAGGAAAGACAATCGCACATTACGTAGAAAGTCCGGCACCGCGTCACTGGGTGGGGGCTTATCTGACGCAGCGCCGGAGAAGCTTTTTAGCTACCCCTACTTTATCGACTTGGGGCACGGTGTTGTGATGGCGGAAGTGTGGCGCTTTCTGGGCTTTTTCAGGCAGGAATAAGGCGCTAGATCATGCCCCATGAAACATGTTGATTACACCACCTTGGCCCAAACCGTAGCCGCCCTCACCGAGGGAGAGGACGACGTCGTCGCATTGATGGCGACCCTCGCCTGCGAAGTGCATCACGCAGACGACCGCTTTGATTGGACCGGCTTTTACCGCGTGACCGGTCCCCAAATGCTGAAAATCGGCCCGTATCAAGGAGGCCATGGCTGCCTTGATATTCCTTTCGCTCGCGGTGTGTGTGGCGCCGCGGCCCGCACCGGTGTCGTACAACTGGTCCCAGACGTGGATGCATTTCCCGGCCATATCGCCTGCGCGAGCTCTACCCGGTCAGAACTGGTCTTGCCTGTTTTCGGGGCAGGCGGCGTATTGCTAGGTGTCTTGGACATCGACAGCAATTTACCTGATGCATTTTCACAGGCCGACGCCGATGCACTGACACAAATTCTAGACTCGGTTTTCAACAATAAGCACCCCGCCTGAAGCAGACTATTCGCCATGGACAACGCGTTCGTCATGGCAATTTCCGTGCGGAGTAGGACCCACCCCTCAATGACCCGAAGGAGACATGCATGTCAGAAATTACCCTACTGGACGGCGGTTTGGGGCAGGAACTGGTTCACCGCTCTGGTGACACACCGACGAACCTGTGGTCGACGCAAGTGATGATTGACCATCCCGGTCTGGTACAACAGGTCCACGCCGACTACTTCGCCGCAGGTGCCACCATCGCGACAACAAATACTTATGCGCTACACCGGGACCGTTTGCCTGATACCGGATTAGAGGCTCGCTTTGCACAGCTTTACGAGCAAGCTATAGCAGAGGCGACCACTGCACGTGACGCCAATGGTGCAGGCCGGATCGCGGGCAGTATCGGGCCATTGGTTGCAAGTTATCGTCCGGATTTGCACCCCGCACACGATGTGGCCGTGCCCCTTTACGCAGAGGTCGCGCAACTTCTCGCGCCATCCTGCGATATAATCCTATGCGAAACAGTCGCATCGCTCGCACATGCGCGCGCTGTCCTTGATGGCGCAAAGCAGGCAGGCAAACCGGTCTGGCTGTCAATCACAGTGGATGACCGCGACGGGCGGCGATTGCGATCAGGTGAACCTGTTGGTGGCATCCTGCCCATCGCAAACGAAGGCGCATCCGCTGTCTTGGTTAACTGCGCCGCACCCGAAGCCCTACACGCGACCTTGGCGATCCTGAGCCTTGGCGATTTAAAATGTGGCGCCTATGCAAATGGATTCAAGCGGATCACTGCGGAATTTCTAGAGGACAAACCCACCGTTGCCGCGCTTTCCAGTCGCGACCTGTCCCCAGAGGCTTATGCCATTCACGCAATGCGCTGGATCGCAGCGGGCGCAACCATCGTCGGTGGCTGCTGCGAGGTCGGACCCGCCCATATTCGCGCTCTTGCTACTGCCATAACAAAAGCAGGCCATACTATCGCCTAACGCGACGGCGTCGCCCTGACAGCAGGGAAAAACGCCATGGTGCATTCGATGATCGGAAAGTTTGTGGTGCCGCACGAGGGATTCGAACCCCCGACCCCATCATTACGAATGATGTGCTCTACCGACTGAGCTAGTGCGGCCTACCGAGGTGGCTTTAGCACCCCGGTCGCGTCTGGAAAAGACCTATTTTTCGTCCGGCGACCTGTCTTCTGCCGGCTCGGCATCCAAGACCTCGCCATCGGTCGCTACCACCGCTGCCGGGGTGTGGCCGACGATCAGCGGCAGCATTTCGGTACCTGCCGGCATCGCGACCTCGCCAGACGGCGGGCGCCTCCATTCAAGCGTATCGAAGGCAGCGCAGTTATTGCAGACCGGGGTCCAGGCAGCATGGATGTGTTGGCAATTGTCGCAGATCCACTGTGGGCCGCGCGGGGCAGTCAGCGCACGAGTTAACCAGCCGCGCACGACGACATCGTCAGCACCTTCGCCACGCTCGATTGCAGCCATCAGCGTCAGACTCCGGGCGGTGGGGTCTTCGGTGACCAAATGACCCAACGCACGCTTGGCTCCGGGAAAATTTTCGGCCGCAATGTTCAGTTCGGCTAACAGCATTCGGGTCTCGGGGTGATCCGGGTTCTGTTTGGTTAGGGCGCGGAACCGCTTCAGACGCGCCTCTGGCTTTTCATCGTGAGCAATCTCAGCAAAGGCGGCTGCAATATCCGGATGTGGGTTCACTCCCCAAGTTTTGGATAGAATGCGGCTGGCATTGCGTGTGTTGTTGTCGGCAATCATGGCGCGAGCCGCCATCACTGTCGCCGGAATTAGGTCGGGCGATAGTTTATTGGCCTGAATGGCGGCCTCGCGCGCCTCTATCGATTGCCCTTCGTCAAGAATATCCTTCGCCTCTGACAAAGCTAGCACAGCGTCGCGGCGCTTGTGCACGTCGCGCGGCAGATTGCCGGATTTCAGCTTGGCGCTTAACGTTTCGCGGGCACCGGACCAATCTGCCTTTTCTGCCTGCAATTTTAGCAGCGTGTTCTGAATTTCTTCGTGCTTCGGCTTAATTTCGAAAGCCTTGCGGGCCAGACCCAGCGCCGTATCCGTGTCGCCTTCGGCCAGTTTCTGATGCATCAGGCCGCGCACGCCAACAAAACGCGTCTCATCTTTTGTCAGTAGCTTCCGATAGCTTGCCTCAGCTGTGCGGGTATCGCCTGTCATTTCTGCAGCCTGCGCCGTCAGCAGTGTCGTCAGGTCGGGGCGGTCGAGGTATTTGTCGGCCCGCTTTGCCTTGGCCATAGCCAAATGTCCTTCGCCACTGGCCAGCGCAAACAATCCTTCTGACAACGCTTCGTAGCCTTTGCGCTCGCGGTTGCGATCGAAGTGACGCGAAATCGCGGTCTCGTCTCCGTTCAAGAATTTGAACACCGCAACCAGTAGCTTTAATAGTTTCAGCGTAAGCCAAACGATCGCAATCAGTGCAACAAAGGCAAAGACGAGCTGCAACGCGTTCAGTGTAATTTCGTATCCCGCGACCGATATGTTGGCCCCGCCGCGCATATCCAGCAGCTGCACCGCACCCCATGTCAGGCCGGTAACAACGACCACAAAGGCCAAAATCTTGAGGAGTGTGGTGAACATGGGTGCGGCCTTCAGTTAGCGGTCAGGGAAGCGTCAAGCTGATCGGCAGCATCGACGGCGGCGGCGCGCGCCTCGGCCTGCGATATCCAGTCGGACATCGCGGCACGCGCAGATTCAGGCAGGGTCGCGATTTCGGCCAGCGCATCGTTCAGGCGACCGCTGCGCAACGCGTCCTCGGCACGGGACAGCACGGCATCAACGCTGGTGCCTCCACGTGGCGCGACAGAGCGGACGTTCAACTGATTCCGTAGGAATGACCCCATCGCGCTCGCGCTATCACCTGCATCACCAGAGGCACGCGCAGCGGAAAGCGCATTGCGCGACGCTTCGGGGTAGGTATCCCGCAGCGTCGCCAGAGTCGTAGCGCCGTCAGACACTGCAGTCAGGGCATCAGGAACAGGATTGGTCAGCGTCATAGCCAGATCGTCGAGGGCGGTTTGCATCGGCGCACCGCTTTCAATGGCCCCCTGCACACGCGCAAGGGCGGCCCGTGCGGTTTCATTACGAGCGGTATCGACAGCGTTTTGCTTGATTTGTTCGGCCTCAGCGCGGGTTGTTTCCAGCTGTGCCTGCAAATCGGCACGCTGCTGTTCCAGCTCTGCCTGTTGGCCGGCAATCTGATCGGTCAGTTGGGCCACAGCCTGTTCCTGCGCCTGTTCGCCGATTGCAGGCGCTTGCTGGCCAATTTGTGCAATGCGCGCATCAAGTGCTGCCAAGCGTTCGTCGATACTGCTGCTGAGGGCCGACATATCCTGATCAACCTGATCAATGGCTGAGGTATCCGGCGCAGGGCGATTAGCGACTTGCGCCTCAAGATCGTCGATACGGGCCTCGATGCCAGACAGGTCCACGGGATCCGTCTGCCCGAATTGAGTGTAGGCGATTCCGTATCCGATGCCGCCGGCGACAAGACCACCCAATAGCATCGGAAAAAATATGCCTTGGCGCTTTTCAGTGTTTTGCGGCACAGGTGTGTCGGCCTTCGGCGGCGGCGCTGTCTGCTGCGGGAACGGGCTAACCGGGTCAGGTGCGGCCTTTGACTGAGGCTCGATTGCGATGACTGGGTCTGGCTTCGTAGGCTGTGGCATGACATGCGGCTTTACCGTTGGCGGCGGCATTGCAGTGACTGGTAACGTTTTTTCGGTCACGGCATCAGCCTCGGTCGCTTGTGCCGCTGCCGATTTTGCCTTCGCGCTTCGCGATTTTGCCGGTTGTGTCGCCAAGGTGTTCACCATCCTGTCCTGACCGGGCCGTCGCGCCGGCGTCTCTTTTTAAACGTTAGCCCGCAGACGCCGCACCCTCAAGGGTTAGTCACCAGCATCGCTGAGACTGCGCATCACCGCTACAGTCATGTCCCGCATGTGATCTGCGTCGGGATGGCCCACGGTCAAGAGCGTCGTGGTATTGATCCTGTGGAAAAGACCGGCGACCGCGTCGCTAATGGCCACGATATGTAAAGGTGCCGCAAAATTTAGCTTCAACACATTTTGTGCAGATCGAGGTGAAAATATAGGCACCACAAGCGGCGCTGACCCGGCGGCGGCCGCAATCAGTTCCTGCCGTATGGGGACGGCAATCTGGTCATAGACCTCAACTGTGGTGCAGTGCAGACCAGCGGCCGTCAGTCTGGCCGCGATGTCGCCGCGGCGGTGACGCCCTGCCAGATGAACCATCGGACCCACGGGCCTCTGCGAACCGATCAGCTTTACCAGCGCATCCGCGTCACCAGCAGCGTTTTCGACGTTGAAGCCTTTAGAAAGGGCCGCTTGCGCGGTCGCGTTTCCCACACACCATGCGGTCAGACCCGTTCCATCTGGGGCCCGCGCAACCGCGCGGGCAGATGTAAAGATGACATGCGCTACCTCTGGCATGATGTAATTTAGCGGCGTAATTTGCAGGGCAGGTGCAAAAATGATTGGCAGCGGCCCGCCGTAAGCCTCTGTAACCGCGGCGGCAAAATCGCTGCCCAAGGGGGCGGGGCGTGTGATGATCAGGATCGGTTCCACGGTAGCCCATGTTGTCTGATTGCCGCACCAGTGTTACCTGCTGGGTACCGAATGAACAGGCCTCCCATGACACGCACGATCCTTGGCATTGAAAGCAGCTGCGACGATACTGCCGCCGCCGTCGTCCGGCAGGATGAGGATGGCACGCAAATTCTATCATCTATCGTTTTCGGGCAAACTGCCCTTCATGCAGCCTTTGGTGGCGTCGTGCCAGAAATCGCCGCCCGCGCCCATGCCGAAAAGGTCGATCATTGCGTTGAACAGGCTCTGTTAAAGGCCAACCTGACGCTATCCGACTGTGACGCTATTGCCGTAACCGCCGGTCCGGGGCTGATCGGTGGCGTCTTGTCCGGCGTCATGTGCGCCAAAGGCCTAGCTGCTGCGACCGGACTGCCTTTGATCGGGGTGAACCACTTGGCGGGTCACGCGCTGACGCCCCGACTAACTGACAATGTTGCGTTTCCCTACTTGATGCTTCTCGTCTCTGGCGGGCATTGCCAGTTCTTGATTGTCCACGGCAACGATCATTTTGAACGGATCGGGGGCACCATCGACGACGCCCCGGGCGAAGCGTTCGATAAGACGGCCCGCCTATTGGGCCTGCCGCAGCCGGGCGGTCCAGCAGTTGAACAAGCGGCGGAAAGCGGCGACCCAAAACGCTTTGCCTTGCCGCGCCCGCTTCTGGATCGCGCAGATTGCGACATGAGTTTTTCTGGTCTGAAAACGGCCCTACTGCGCGCGCGCGACACCGTGATAGGGTCGAATCAGACCCTGACTGCCCGCGATCAAGCTGACCTTGCCGCAGGTTTTCAAGCCGCCATGACAGATGTTCTGCGGGCCAAGACCGCGCGGGCGTTGCAAGTGTACCTTACACTTTCGCCTGCCGTTCCCACGCTAGCTGTGGCTGGGGGTGTTGCGGCGAACATGCCGATCCGCACAGCGCTGACTGATCTATGCGCAACGCAAGGCATTCAATTCGTGGCCCCACCCATGGCATTATGCACTGACAATGCAGCTATGATCGCTTTCTCGGGGCTACACAGGCTCCAATCCGGGGATTTCGACGACATGTCCCTATCCGCCCGCCCGCGCTGGCCGCTGGATGGTACGGCCCCCGCGATGCTGGGTTCCGGCAAAAAGGGGGCCAAAGCGTGATCGGCGTCATGGGCGCTGGTGCTTTTGGCACGGCGCTGGCCATCGCACTGGCGCGGGATGGACGCGATGTCACGCTATGGGCGAGGGATCCGGGCGATATGGCGTTCAGCCGACACAATCCCCGCTTACCTGACATTGCGATATCCAACGACATTAAGGTCACAGGGGACATCACCGATCTGGCCACAGCCAAGATTGTACTGCTCGCCGTTCCCGCACAAACACTACGAGAGGTACTTGCAACCCACGCCGATGTCTTGCGAGATAAAGCTCTTGTTGCCTGTTGCAAAGGAATTGACCTTTCCACCTTGACTGGGCCGGTTACCAGCATCGTACAAACCTTGCCGCAGGCAACAGCCGCGATTTTGACAGGGCCATCCTTTGCTGGCGACATTGCCCGCGGCCTGCCGACCGCGCTTACCC
>JAGXIQ010000174.1 GCA_024635625.1 Loktanella sp.
AGACATAAGAAAAAAGCCGCTCTAAGCGGCTCTCTCACATCGCACAAAAAGGTAAGTTGGCGGAGACGAAGGGATTCGAACCCTCGATACCGTTTCCGGTATGCGCCCTTAGCAGGGGCGTGCCTTCGACCACTCGGCCACATCTCCGTTGACCCGTGTAGCGATGATGTCGTGTAGCCGCAAGACCCGCAAACATCAAAACAGCTTTGGCAATAACGGAAAAATTTGGGCGGATCGTCAACCTTGGCTTGCTGTAGCAAGGATGAGAACGTAACATGAACGTCATGAGCCAAACATTACAAGATAAACTCGCAATCCTCTCTGACGCGGCCCGTTATGACGCCTCTTGCGCGTCAAGTGGCACGACTCGACGCGATAGCCGCGACGGCAAAGGACTTGGCAGTACAGAAGGGTCAGGCATCTGTCACGCCTATGCCCCTGACGGACGCTGTATAAGCCTGCTGAGAATCTTGATGACAAATTTCTGCATCTACGATTGCGCCTATTGCGTGAACCGCGTGTCGTCCAACGTGCCGCGTGCCCGGTTCAGTGTGGACGAGGTTGTAAGCCTCACGCTCGAATTCTATCGCCGCAACTATATCGAAGGGCTGTTTTTGTCGTCGGGCGTCATCCGCAACCCTGATGATACGATGGGAGACATGGTGCGCATCGCCAAGCGGCTGCGCACGGTCGAGAATTTTCGCGGCTACATCCACCTCAAGTCCATTCCAGACGCAGCCCCCGAAATCATTGCCGAGGCGGGCCTTTATGCGGACCGCCTGTCGATCAATGTCGAGTTGCCGACGGATCGCAGCGTGCAGGCATTTGCGCCAGAAAAGAACCCGACGACGATCCGGGCCGCAATGGGGAACGTGCGCGGGTTGCGCCAGGCATCCAAGGATAAAAGCTTTTCCGGCAAGCGCGCCCCTGTCTTTGCACCTGCGGGTCAATCGACACAAATGATTGTGGGCGCTGACGGAGCAACGGACGCAACAATCCTGACACGCTCCACCTCGCTGTACGAGGATTATAAACTACGGCGGGTCTATTATTCTGCCTTCTCTCCCATCCCCGACAGCACGGCGAAGCTGCCGCTGATCAAGCCCCCGATGATGCGTGAACATCGTCTTTATCAGGCCGATTGGTTGATGCGGTTCTACGGTTTCGGCGTCGATGAGATTACCTCTGTCGCACACCAAGGCAATCTGGATCTAGAGATTGATCCAAAGCTGGCTTGGGCATTGCAAAATCGGCACCTGTTCCCTCTTGACGTTAATAGGGCGGGCCTCGACATGCTGCTGCGTGTTCCGGGCTTCGGCACCAAGACGGTCAATCGCATCCTGACCACGCGCCGCCACCGCACCCTGCGATATGACGATCTGCTGCGACTGGGGGCTTCGCTTAAAAAGGCGCGAGCCTTTGTAACCGCGCTGGATTGGACGCCGGGCAGCCTGACAGACAGCGTCGATCTACGTGCCCGCTTTGCGCCACCACCCGAACAATTGGCGTTGTTCTGAATGTATACCGTACCCCTACCCCGTATCGGCACATGGGCCGCATGGCGCGATGCTGCGCGGGCCATGTTAGCGGCCCGTGTCCCACCAGAAGAAATCGTCTGGGACTGGGACGGCACTGCAATGGAACTGTTTGCAACTGAAATCCCGCCACCAACGACAAAACAGTCCATTCGGGTTCCTGCGGATTTCGTCGAAATGGCCCAATGGGTTATTTGGCATAAGGATCCCCAACGCTTTGCCCGTCTCTATGGAATGCTCTGGCGCTTGCGGTTGGACAAGGGTGTCATGGCGGACAGAGCCGACCCGGAACTTGCACGGTTGCGGCAGATGGAAAAAGCGGTCCACCGATGTAAGCACAAAATGCGTGCCTTCGTGCGGTTTCGCGATTTGCGGTCGAACGGTCCGCGGCGTAGCTTTGCCGCATGGTTTGAACCAACACATCATTCGGTGGAGCCCTGCGCCCCTTTTTTCGCCCGCCGGTTCGCCGACATGGACTGGATGATCGTGACCCCTGATGTGACGGCAAAATTCGCCGACGGGAATTTGACCTTCGACGCCGGCCGGGAAAAACCCGACCTGCCCTACGACGCAGCAGAGGCGCTTTGGGGTACCTACTTCAAGAACATCTTCAATCCCGCCCGGCTAAAAGTCTCTGCCATGACTTCTGAAATGCCAAAAAAATATTGGAAGAACTTACCAGAGGCGCAATATATCCCCGATTTAATCGCCGGGGCAGAGGCCCGCGTGCGCGCCATGGCAGAGGCGCTGCCGACGCTGGAACCTGCTCGGGTCGCCCGCATCCACGCCCAGTTACAAGAGAACCCGCAACCCGCCTCGTGGAACATTCTGACAGCCGGTCTGTCTGGCTGTACCCGCTGCCCTTTGCACGGCCCCGCCACGCAGGTCGTGCCCGGTGCAGGTCCCCACGATGCACCCCTGATGATCGTAGGGGAACAGCCTGGCGATCAAGAAGACCGCGCAGGCATGCCGTTTGTCGGCCCAGCGGGGCAGCTATTCGACACTCTTGCTCAGCAGGCCGGGTTGGATCGCAAAGCAGCCTATGTGACCAACGCCGTAAAACATTTCAAATTCAAGGAAGGCGCAAAACGACGGCTTCACGTCAATCCGAACGCCTCAGAAATCAGTCACTGCAAATTCTGGCTTGAAACCGAACGCACATTGCTAAAACCGCGACTGACCTTGGCCCTTGGGGCCACCGCGACAGGTGCGCTGACGGGTAACGCAAAGGATATCTCCAAACGACGTGGCACGATCGAAGACACAACCCATGGCCCGGTCTTGATCACGCTGCACCCCAGTGCTTTATTGCGGATGCCAGACGCCGCACGCCCCGCAGCAGAGGCGGCGATGATTGCCGACCTGACGCTTGCGGTTGAAACGCTTGCAAATCTTATCGCACCAGTGGACGCCAGCGTGCGGCGGGCCTAGATTGCCGCAACCCACCGGATCGGAAATCGCCAATGTCAGACCAACCCGCCTATCAGGTCCTTGCCCGTAAATACCGGCCAGAGACCTTTGCCGACCTCGTAGGGCAGGACGCAATGGTGCGAACTCTGAAAAATGCTTTTGCCGCCGACAGGATCGCGCAGGCTTTCATCATGACGGGTATCAGGGGCACCGGTAAGACGACAACCGCGCGGATCATTGCCAAAGGCATGAACTGCATCGGCCCCGACGGCAACGGTGGCCCCACGACGGACCCCTGTGGCATCTGCGAACATTGCAAAGCCATCATGCAAGGACGCCACGTCGATGTGATGGAAATGGACGCCGCGTCAAATACCGGTGTGCAGAACATTCGTGATGCGATCATCGAAACGGTCAGCTATCGCGCGGTATCGGCCCGCTACAAAATCTTCATCATCGACGAAGTTCACATGCTGTCGAAAAGCGCCTTCAACGCGTTGCTGAAAACGCTGGAGGAACCACCTGCTCACGTCAAATTCATCTTCGCCACAACAGAAATCCGTCAGGTGCCGGTTACTGTCCTATCGCGCTGTCAGCGATTTGATTTGCGCCGGATAGAGCCTGAAGTGATGATCGGACTGCTGCAAAAGATCGCCAAGTCCGAGGTCGCTGAAATAAGCGACGACGCGCTCGCCCTCATCACCCGCGCGGCAGAAGGTTCTGCCCGTGACGCGACATCGCTTCTGGATCAGGCAATCAGCCACGGTGCAGGAGAAACCACCGCCGATCAAGTTCGGTCTATGCTGGGCTTGGCCGATCGGGGCCGTGTGCTGGATCTATTCGACATGATCCTGCGTGGCGAGGCGGCAGAGGCGCTCAATGAACTTTCGACCCAATACGCCGATGGCGCCGATCCTATGGCGATCCTACGCGACCTGGCCGAGGTGACGCATTGGGTCAGCGTCATCAAGATCACGCCCGACGCCGCCGACGACCCCACTATTGGTCCGGATGAGCGGACGCGCGGGCTCGCAATGGCGCAAGCGCTGCCGATGCGCGTGCTGTCGCGCATGTGGCAAATGCTACTGAAATCGCTGGAAGAAGTGGCGGCATCCCCCAACGCGATGATGGCAGCAGAGATGGCCGTTATCCGTTTGACCCACGTCGCGGACCTGCCAACGCCAGAAGAATTGGTGCGCAAGCTGCAGGATTCGTCCCCGCCCCCTTCCGGCGGCGGCGGCGGTGGCGCACGGATGGCTCCAAGCGGCGGCACGACACAGGCCATTGGACGCACACCATCGCCCACCCATAGTGGCCCCGCTGGCCACTCTGGCTCTGCCGCACCGCAGTTGGCAACTGAGGCTCTTCATCACTACGCCCGTTTCGAAGACGTCGTGAATTTGATCCGCGCTCACCGCGATATCAAGCTGCTGACCGAGGTCGAGGGCTACCTGAGCCTTGTGAGTTACAAACCTGGGCAGATTGAGGTGAACCCTACTGCTGACGCCGCCCCGGACCTGACCCAGCGCCTTGGTGCGCGGCTTCAGGCTTGGACTGGCAATCGCTGGGCCGTCATCGTCAGCAATGCCGAGGGCGAGCCGACAATTGCGGAAGTGCGCGACGCAGCCGCATCTGCCTTGCAAGCGCAGGCGCAGGCGCACCCGTTGGTACAGGCCGTCCTCATGGCGTTTCCCAAAGCTCGCATTACCGATATTCGGACAGAGGCGGACCGTGCGCAAGAAGCCGCCACTGACGCGCTGGCAGAGGTAGAGGACGAATGGGACCCCTTCGAAGACAACTGATGCCCTTGTTCTGCACACTGCTCATACGTATCTGAAGAAAAAGCGAACAACGGAGACAGCACAATGTTCAAAGGTTTGGGCGGTCTTGGCGATATGGCCAAGATGATGAAATCCGCACAGGACATGCAGGCCAAGATGGTCGAAATGCAGGACAACCTCGAAAGTATCACCGTCGAAGGTGAGGCTGGTGCAGGTCTGGTCAAGGCCACCGCCACTGCTAAGGGCGACCTTAACGGCCTTAACATCGACCCCAGTATCTTCAACGGCGCCGATAAGGAAGTTGTCGAAGATTTGATCCTGGCTGCCATCAAGGACGCGCAGGCCAAAGCCTCAGAGCGCGCTCAGTTGGAAATGGGTAAGATCGCCGAAAGTCTCGGCCTGCCTCCCGGCATGAAGATGCCTTTCTGAGGACTGGTCCCCTGCCTCGCATTTTTTCAAATACGCCCCCCGGAGGGTTCAGGATCGGCTGCCAGACATGACGGCTGATACCGAGGCACTGAACGATTTGATCGCTCTGATGGCAAAACTGCCGGGGCTGGGGCCCCGGTCGGCTAGGCGCGCTGTCCTACACCTTATAAAAAAGCGCGGGCAGCTTTTAGTGCCGCTGGCCGATGCCATGCAGAAGGTCGGCGCGACAGTCCGTGAATGCCTGAACTGCGGTAATATCGCGACTGGTGATATCTGCCCAATCTGCGCAGACGATAGCCGTGCGAACGGCGAAATCTGCGTGGTAGAGGATGTGGCAGACCTATGGGCCATGGAACGTAGTCAGCAGTTCAAAGGCCGCTATCATGTCCTTGGCGGCACCCTGTCTGCCCTTGATGCTATCGGGCCAGAAGAATTGCGCATCCCCCGACTGTTGGACCGGATCACTGGTGAAAACGTCACCGAGGTCATTTTGGCCCTTGGGGCCACAATCGATGGACACACCACCGCGCACTACATTGCCGATCAGTTGACCGGCGTGACCGTGACTTCGCTTGCCCAAGGCGTCCCCGTGGGTGGAGAGTTGGATTACCTCGACGACGGCACGATCACTGCCGCCCTGCGCGCGCGCCGCGCGCTATAATAGCTTAAGCCCCAGTGCAAGCATCTGCTTGTCTGGCTTTAATTTATCGCCTGCTTCATGGCGATTGACTGACCAGACACCGTCAGCATCTTGCCAGTAAGTGCAAAAAAATAAATCGCCTGATCATAACCCGGTAGTCCAAAGGTCACCGCATCACCATCGACAAGGCTCATCTGCAGGTGCTGCGGCGTCGCGTCGACTGCGCGCGGCGCATAGATGGCTACGACATCGTAGGTGCTTTCGTTTGGAGTGAAGTAAACCGACATATCCACATCAACGGTATGAAGGGTCGCCCCAGCCATGGATGAGGTTAACGTGATCGTGTCGGCCTTTACGGCGAAGGGCGTTGTAGCGGCAATAAGAGCCGCGAATGCTATCGTTTTCATGTGATTCACTTTCGATTTCGGAGGGAGGGCGGGCGATGGTGATTGCCGCAAAATTCTGCACTGCAGCATCACACAGTCGCGCAGTCATTCACACAGACAAAGCCGAATAGCCGCTATGCGCTTAAAAGGTGGGTTTTCGGCATGCTAAGATCAATCATTTCACCCTTCACCACAAATGCTGCAATCGCAAAAAATGGCGTCATGACGGGTAAAAACGAAAAAACCCCGGCGCAGTGGCCGGGGCTTTCAATCTCATTTATCGTAATCGGCTTAGCGACGTTTACGCATATCTGTATCGTCGTCGTCCTCGCCGTCGTCATCGTTTGTCGCGTCAACATCGGCGGGCAGGTTAAAGAAGCTTTCGGCGTCGCGAATGTCGCGCTTGTCTTCGACTTCTTCCTCTTCTTCCACAACGTCAGAAGAGTCAGACAGGCTGAAGGTTTCTAGTCCCGCCATTGACGACGGCATCTTCGGTTCTGGCGCCATGCCCAGGCTGCTTTCCGTCGAAACCAGCTTGCGACGCTCGTCATCGGTCATCGCGGTGCCTTCACGGGCGCGCTTAGCGTTGGCTTTTTGAACGGCCGCGTCCAGTTCGGACTGCTTGCACAACCCAAGGGCAACCGGGTCAATCGGATCAAGATTGTTTATATTCCAGTGTGTGCGATCGCGGATCGCCGCGATCGTAGGCTTGGTTGTGCCGACCAGCTTGCTGATCTGGCTGTCCTCTAGCTCTGGGTGGAACTTTACCAACCAATAGATCGATGCGGGACGATCCTGCCGCTTGGACAGCGGCGTATAACGTGGGCCGCGACGTTTTTCTTCGCCTTGGGCGGCGGCGTTAAATTTCAGCTTTAGCTTGTGCAGCGGATTAGCTTCGGCACGATCCAACTCTTCTTGTGTCAGCTGGTTGTTGCTGATGGGATCGAACCCCTTCACGCCGGTCGCCACGTCACCGTCGGCAATGCCCTGCACTTCCAGCGGGTGCAGTCCGCAGAAGTCGGCGATCTGCTGGAACGTCAGCGTGGTGTTGTCGCAAAGCCAAACGGCAGTGGCTTTGGCCATAATCGGTTTGTCGGACATCGTCTTCTCCTATCGTGAAATCGACAAGCCTTCCTCGGGCCCTTGCAGGGGCTGACCGCGTGGGCCGGGTTCGCATTGTCGGGGAACTTGACTGGTATATAGTCAAACCAGAGTAAATTGGGAAGACCAAAACATGAAAGCCGCCCTGACCGCCCTCACGCTGGTCCTTGCCAGCTCTGCCGCAGCCCAAGACACCGCAGGCGACTTTGACTATTATGTGATGTCCCTGTCTTGGTCACCGAACTGGTGCGATCTGGAAGGACGCGTACGGAACTCGCCGCAATGTGCAGTCGACGCCGATTATGGCTGGGTCCTGCACGGCCTATGGCCGCAGCACGACATTGGTTATCCGCAGAATTGCCGTACGACCTATACCCCGCCGTCGCGCCACGAGACGGAGGCGATGGCCGACATTATGGGGACCAGCGGTCTGGCGTGGTATCAGTGGAACAAGCATGGGTCGTGCAGCGGCTTGTCGCCCCAAGCGTACTATCGCACAGCCCGCGCGGCTTATGACAGCATTCGTATCCCGCAGGCTTTTCGCAAACTGACAAAAGACGTGACCTTGCCCGCATCCCTGATCGAGGACGCATTTGTCGACGCCAACCCCACCCTGCCCCGCGACGGTGTCACGATCACCTGCACAGGCGCGGCCATTCAGGAAACTCGGATTTGCCTGACCAAAAATCTTGAACCACGCACCTGCGGCGCTGACGTGATCCGTGATTGCACCCTGACCAGCGCGGCGTTCGGGGCCATCGACTGACCCAATGACGCCCATCGGAAACGAAATTGCCGATCTCGACAAGCCTCCGTCGTTTTCACGCGGTACTGCGCCGTTTCCAACTTGCACGAAACCCACCCGATGCTGAAAAGGTGGCGCCTAGCGCACCCTCTCTGATCTTGTTGGAAAAGTAAGCCAGATGACAAACTATGCCGTGACAGTAAACTGCCCCTCTTCCAAAGGAATCGTGGCCGCGATTGCGAACTACATGGCCGATAACGACTGTAACATTACGGATTCGTCGCAATTCGACGACCCAGAGACCGGCCAATTTTTCATGCGGATGAGCTTTGAAAATGACGGCACTCGGGATCTGGACGGGTTAACACGCGGCTTCGTCACGACAGCGGAAAAGTTCGGGATGAACTACGAATTCCACGACGAGAGCGTGAAGATGAAGGTCGTCATCATGGTCAGCCGCTTTGGCCACTGCCTGAACGACCTGCTATATCGCTGGCGCATTGGCGCGCTTCCTATCGATATCGTGGCCGTAATATCGAACCACCTCGACTATCAAAAAGTAGTCGTAAACCACGACATCCCTTTTCACTGCATCAAGGTCACCGCAGCCAACAAGCCGCACGCCGAGGCGCAGATCATGTCCGTCGTTGAAGACGCCGGCGCGGACCTCATTGTGCTTGCCCGATACATGCAAATTCTGTCAGACCAGATGTGCCGCCAGATGTCGGGCCGGATCATCAACATCCATCATTCTTTCCTGCCCAGCTTTAAGGGCGCGAACCCATACAAGCAGGCGTTCGAGCGTGGGGTAAAGCTGATCGGGGCCACGTCGCACTACGTCACCGCCGATCTGGACGAAGGTCCAATCATCGAGCAAGACACGGTCCGCGTAACCCACGCACAATCCGCTGCTGACTATGTCTCGCTCGGGCGGGATGTCGAGGCACAGGTTCTGGCGCGCGCAATCCACGCACATATTCACCGGCGGGTTTTCCTGAACGGAAACAAGACCGTGGTCTTTCCAGCCTCTCCCGGTTCCTACGCCTCTGAACGGATGGGCTAAAGCCGCCCATCCGGATATTCCGCTGGCCCCTTCACCTCTAGCTTGTTGCCAAAGGGGTCGCGGATATAAAATGAATGCCCCATCCCGCGTGCGCCACCATGGGTCGCTTCACGCTCAATCGTGACGCCGTGGCGGGCCAGATGCTAACGCATGTCCCGCGGCGCAAAGGGCGATGTCGCAAGGCATATATGATCCACGTTCCGCCCACCGACGACGGGCGGCACGGCCGCACTGGCCCCGGCGTGGGTGATATCGCGCAGCACGATCAACGCAGAACCGGCCCATATCTGTTCCATCCCCATCGCGGGATACGAATAGCCCGGCGCACAGCCCAGAACATCACGGTAGAACGCCAGCGCGCGGTCGATGTCATCGACGAGGAACACCACATGGTCGTTTCCGACAAGGGCAAAGGGAATCTGGCGATGTGGCATGGCGTCCTCTGACAGGGTTATATCACAAAGGGGCCGGGATCGAAGCCACGCAGCGCCGCCTCGGCGTCTTGCGCACGTCCGCCAGCCCGTTGCAGACGCGTGATCGCAACAGCCCCGTCGCCGCAGGCTATGGTCAAGTCAGACAACACCTGTCCCGGCTCGCCTTGCCCGTCGGCCAAGCGGCAACCTAGCAATTTCACCCTCTCGCCACCGATCTCGCACCAGGCGCCGGGGAATGGCGATAGGCCCCTGATCTGACGATCAACTTCTACTGCCGGGTTGGTCCAATCGACGCGCGCCTCGGCCTTGTTGATCTTGGAGGCATAGGTGACACCTTCTTCGGGCTGTGGCACCGCGGCCAGATCCGGCAATTTCGACAGCGCTGCGACGATAAGTTGCGCGCCCATAGAGGACAGCCGGTCATGAAGTCCGCCTGTGGTTTCTTGAGCATCAATATCGGTCACTTGCCGTAACAATACAGGCCCCGTATCCAGCCCGGCCTCCATCTGCATGATGCAAACCCCGGTTTGCGCGTCGCCTGCCATGATCGCGCGATGGATTGGCGCAGCACCGCGCCAGCGCGGCAGCAAAGAGGCATGGATGTTCAGGCATCCTAAACGTGGCGCGGCCAGCACGGCTGGTGGCAGGATCAAGCCATAGGCCACGACAACGGCAATATCTGCATTCAGCGCGGCAAAGTCTGCCTGCGCTCCGTCATTGCGAAGGGTTGCGGGGTGGCGAACACTCAAGCCGAGCGACTCTGCCCTCTGATGAACGGCACCGGGCCGATCCTTCTTACCACGTCCAGCCGGGCGTGGCGGCTGCGTATAAACAGCAACAATATCGTGCCCAGCGTCGTGCAAAGCCTGCAAGACGGGGACAGAGAAGTCAGGCGTCCCCATAAATATAATGCGCATAAGGTGGCCCCTTCACTGGTTTGGGCCACCAGATAACGCGCCCTGCGACAGGATGCTAGCAGCGGCGGGCGACGACTAGAACCCAGTTCGGCCCTTTGGCGCCGTCGGTGATGCCAATCCCCATTTCGGTCACACGAGGGTGCAACATGTTAGAGCGGTGGCCAGAAGATTTCATCCAGCCGCCAATGATCTGGCCAGCGTTAGGATAGCCCCAAGCCAAATTTTCAGCCACGGTGCAGTCCCTATAGCCCACCGCACGGACACGGTTCTGGGAATGGCTACCATTACTGCCCGTATGACCGAAGAAATGGTTCACCGACATATCGCAGGCATGCACCATCGCGGCACGGCTTAACTTTGCATTGTAGGTCAGTGGAGGCAGGCCGTTCGCCTGACGACTTGCATTCACGCCAGCAGCAATTTGCGAAGCCATTTGGTTGGCGTTTCCGGGCATTGCACAGGCGTTCGAGGCAGCGGCAGCATGAGCTGACAATGCCATCAGGACGGCGGCGATCAGGGTACAAAACATTGGCAGCTCTTTCGGTCTTGAACGTTGCAGACCTATGGCATGCCAAGGCAATGAGGCAACCGTTAGGCAACCTTAAGGCGAGGACCCGCCGATTGCCTGCAATTTTCCGCCAATTGTGGTGCAAGCGAACAGCACCACCGCCGTCACGACGATTGATGGACCTGCTGGCGTGTCCAATCTCATGGACAGCACCAGACCGCCAAGGGCTGCCATAACGCCCAACACAGCGGCGCGCAGCGCCATCCCCTCAGGAGAGGAGGCAAGACGCCGGGCACCTGCCGCCGGAATGACCAGGAGCGCCGTGATCAGCAAAGCACCAACCACCTTGATTGCAACAGCAACAACACCCGCAAGCAACAAAGTCAGGATCAGGTTCTCTCGGCGAGGGTCGATACCAGACGCCGTGGCAAGATCGGGGTTCAACGTCGCGGTCAGCAGTGCCGACCAGTGAAACCACAATACGGTCAGCACCACGGCTGCCCCCACCCAGATCACTGCTAGATCGGTGCGGGTGACGGTCAGGACGTCGCCGAACAAGTAAGCCTCTAAATTGATCCGCGCTCCGGGGATCAAGGTGACCGCGACAAGGCCTGTCGCTAAGGCGCCATGAGCGAGCACGCCAAGGATCGTGTCAGTACCTTGTGCACGGTCCGATAGGCGATGAATAAGCAGCGCTACGACCAAAGACACGGCAGCGACGCCCGCAAAGATCGAGATGTTCAAAGCCAAGGCTATCGCGACGCCCAAGATGGCCGCATGCGCGGTCGCATCGCCGAAATAAGCCATCCGTCGCCAGACGACGAAACACCCAAGAACAGAAGCCGCAAGTGCTGTGCCGACTGCGGCCAATGCGGCACGGATCAGGAAATCGTCAAGCATGGTCGTGCACCGGTTGATTGTGATCGTGATGGTCATCGTCATGATGGTGATTGTCGTCATGGCCATGATCGTGGTCGTGACGGTACAGGGCCAGCGCCCCGCCAGTGCCCCTTCCAAACAACTCTCGGTAGGCTGGCGCAGCAGAGACAACCTCTGGTGTACCTTCGCAGCAAATGTGGCCGTTCAGGCAGATGACCCGGTCCGACGCCGACATAACGACATGCAGCTCGTGACTAACCATCAGCACGGCACAATTCAGGTCGCGGCGCACGGCCTCGATTTGGCGATAAAATCTGGCGGCACCGGGCTGGTCCAACCCTTGCGTCGCTTCGTCAAGAATCAAGAGTTGCGGACGGGACAGAATCGCGCGGGCTAATAGTACGCGCTGAAATTGCCCGCCGGACAGATCGACCATCTGCCTTTTGGCAATGTCCGGCACACCAGCTGTGTCCAACGCCTGCGCCGCTTCTGCATCAGGCACCCGGTGTGGTAGATCTAGAAACCTTCGTGCCGTCAGCGGCAACGTCGCATCGATAGCAAGCTTTTGCGGCACATATCCCAGCCGCAAGCCCGGCCTGCGGGTGACGGTGCCACGGTCGGGGTTCAAAGCACCGATAAGAACACGCAGCAGCGTCGACTTGCCGGACCCATTGGGGCCCACGATCGTCACGATTTCGCCCGCCGCGATTTCGATCCCAACATTCTGTAGGATCGCCGTACCCTTGCGGGTCACACCAATCCCGCGCGCAGTGATCAGGTTCATGCGCTGACCTGACACGCCGGGCACAGGCCCCGCGCCTCTATCACGGTCTGTTCGATGACAAAGCCGTTCTGTGCGGCGACTTCTCCTAAGGGGGCCGACTGGATCGTCTCTGCGACTGTGTGGCAACTGCGACAGATCAAAAAGGCTGGCGCATGGTCAGCACCGGGACGGGCACAGGCGATGAAGGCGTTCAGCCCCTCAATCCGATGTGCAAAGCCGTTATCGACCAGAAAACCCAAGGCGCGGTAGGCCACAGGCGGCTTGGATCCCAGACCTTCGGCGTCTAACCGCGCCAACACGTCATACGCGCCCAAGGCAGCGTGGCTTTCCAGCAAAATCTCTAAAACCCGCCGCCGCACTGGTGTCAGTCGAAGGTCAGCGTCCGCGCAAACCGCCTCGGCGCTGCGCAATGCGTCAGTGACACATGCATCGTGGTCGTGGTGATTGAATCCTGACGCGCTCATCAAAGTAGCCTTGTTATGTTATAACATACACTTTATAGCCCGGCGGACATTCACCGGCAAGGGGTACCTTCGTGATTCGCATACTGGCTTCGGCCCTCATTCTTACTGCGACGTTGGCCCGCGGGGATGTCCCCCGCGTCGTAACGGACATCGCGCCGGTCCACAGCCTTGTCGCGCAGGTCATGGACGGCGTCGGCACACCAGACCTGATCGTCCCCCCCGGTTCCGACGCTCACCACATGGCGCTGCGCCCTTCGGACGCACGCAAGCTGGCAAAAGCACAAGTCGTCGTTTGGGTCGGGGCACCACTGACCCCGTGGCTGGCAGAGCCGCTGACAACGCTTGCATCAGACGCTGCCAACTTAACGTTGTTGCAGGTTCCCGGTTGGACGCATCGGGCAGCCACGGACGAGCACGGCCATGCAACTGAAAAAGCGAATAGCCACGCTATTGATCCACACGCATGGCTCGACCCCGAGGTCGCCGTTTTCTGGGTACGCGCAATTCGGGACGCCTTGTCGACGACCGATCCCGATAATTCAGTCCACTATGCTGCCAATGCAGATAAGGCAGTGGCTGGACTGACGTCCCTACGCACCCGAATTGCCGCCGATCTGGCAGAATTACCGAGCGGCACATGGCTCGCCCCTCACGCGGCATTCGGTTATTTCGAGGATCGCTTTGGCTTGCCCAGCGCCGGGTCAGTCGCCGACAGCGATGCCGAGGCACCCGGCCCTGCGCATCTGGCGATGCTTCACGCAGCAGTACAGGCAGGCAAAATCAATTGTGTGCTGTCCGAAACCAATGCGCCAACCGATTATACTGACGTCCTGATCGAAGGCACTGACGCGCGGACCGGCGCGATTGATGACACCGGCATGGCATTACCCCCCGGCCCTGCGATGTATTCCGAACTGCTCAGCGGTATCGCGGCGACATTGAAAGGCTGCATTGCACCCTAAGCGTTGCCAAACAGACCCGTCAAAGCCCGCTGAACCGTACCAGTAACGGACGGACGTTTAAGCGCCTGAAACGGCAGCGGGCGACAGACTTCGATTGCGGCGATGCCAACACGTGCAGTCAGCGCGCCGTTGACGACGCCTTCTCCGAAGCGACGCGAAACCTTGGACAGCAAACCACCGCCCGCAACGGAGTGGATAAGGTCGTCGCCCACGGCGACGGCCCCTGTCGCCACCAGATGGCTTAGCACCGTACGCACCAACCTCAGACTGCCCAGCGTTCCCGAACGGCCCCCGTAGATTTCAGCGATGCGCCGGATCATCCGCAGGTTCGATGTAAGAGCGGTAAAGACATCCGCCAGCGCCAAGGGCACCACCGCCGTCACCACAGCGACCTGTCGGGCAGCGGCCTGCACCTCTGCCACGGCGCGGGCATCCAACGGTTCCAGCAGGCTACGTTCGGCCAGATCAAGTAAGCCATCTGCGTCCATCACTTCTGGCGCGCGCTCGGCGAGTTGGGTGCGGCCCCATGCAGTATCCTCCCGTTTGGCATATAAAGAGGTCAAATGGTCCACAACCTTGCGGGCTGTCGGCAAGTCGGCGTTCGCATGGGCCTGCGCCGCCTCTGTTTGTACTTGATCGATCCGGCGCAACCGACTGAACGCAGAGATTTCGCGTAGGGCGATTGCCAGAAGCACACAACAAAAGACGACCAGCAGGGCGCTAAAGATCATCCCCAGAAATGGATGCCGTGCTGTCAGGTCGGTGACAAAATTCCACGCCGCCATCGACACGACAAAGCCTATGATGCTGACCAGCAGCGACCAGAACCACTTTGCCAGCGGCGAAGTGCGGCGGGTCGCCAGAGCCGCGACCTTTTGCATGGCCGCCCCCTGCGGGACGTCGTCCATCACCATTGGCGCGGTGGCAGGCGTGATGTCGGACGCCTCGTCGAGGTCGATCAGCACAGGGCGTTTCACAAGCGGTCTCCGATCAGGAATTCGGCAGCCTTGTCCAGCCGGATATGTGGCGGGCCTTCACCGGGGCGCAGGGTCATCGGCGCGGGTGCAAAGCGCATGACCTTATAATCCTCTTCACCCCAGTCTGCCGCCCCAGCGCGGGCAGGCGCTAGCAGATGCTGCGGATCGGTCGGCAACGCGCCGGGATAGAAAGCTGCCTGCTTGCCATTTTCCAGTAGCCGGCCGCGCACGACGTCCAGTGGTCCGTCGCGGTGTTCTACAGTTTCTTCAACAGTGGTGCGCAGGGCGGCAATGGACATGGCTGCGGTTTGCGCGCCTGCGAAATCGGATCGGTCCTTTGCTTCGCGCAATAAGGCCTGCGTAATAGCCGTCAGTTGCGGGTGCTGCGTGTGATGGAGATGGTCAGCCTTCGTTGCGGCGAACAAGATTTTCTCGACTCTGTGGCCCTGAAAGATGCGGCTAATGAAGCCGTTCCGGCCCGGATTAAAGGCACCTAGAATTTCGGCCATTGCGGTGCGTAGGTCGTCCACCGCGCGCGGCCCGTTGTGGATTGCCCCAAGCACATCGACCAGGACGACCTGCCGGTCGATGCGTGAAAAGTGATCGCGAAAGAAGGGTTGCACGACGTTCTTTTTGTAGCTTTCGAACCGGCGCGCGCATTCGCGTCCTAGCGACCCACGCGGGAATCCCGCCCCCGGAAGCGGCGCAAAGGTCAGAACAGGGCTGCCTGCCAGATCGCCCGGCAACAAAAAGCGCCCTGGCGTGCAATCTGAATACCCCTCTGCCCGGGCAGCATTCAGATGAGCGGTATAGGCTTGCGCCAATGCCTTGGTCGTAGACTCTTGCAGTGGCTTGGTCGCATCGGTTTGCGCCACCAGTGCCAAGTAGTCATCACCTAGCGGTCGGCCCTTCGCGCGCGCCAACGCGCCCTTGGACCAGTCCTCATAGGTCTGATCCAGCAGCGATAGATCAAGCAGCCATTCGCCGGGGTAATCAACGATATCCAGATGGACGGTTCGCACTCCCTGCAATCCCGCCATGAATCCTGTCGGCTGCACCTTCAACGAAAGCCGCAATTCGGAAATTTGACGTGTGCCATCGGGCCAAACGGGATCGGGTGCCGTCAGTTGCGCCAGATAGGTCTCATAATCAAAACGCGGCAGGGTGTCGTCCGGCTGCGGCTGCAGATAGGCCGTCTGAATCGCGCCGCTTGCTGCAGCGAGCAGCTGTGGCATGCGCCCTCGATCCATCAGGTTTGCCACCAAAGACGTGATAAAGACCGTCTTGCCAGCGCGACTTAGTCCCGTCACCCCCAAACGGATCACGGGATCGCTGAAGGGCGCAGTCAAGGGCCGCGTGACGGCGCCTGTCACGTTACCCACGCCGCGCAAGACGCCTTCGGTGATGTCGAACAGGCCCAAGCGGCGCCCTCCTCCTGCGGTTCACAGACAGATAAGCGCTGAGGCGGCAGTTGGGTAGGGATTGATTTTTGTACAGCCCCGGCCTAAGCGGGCGCCCATGCCGCGCTTTGCCCTAAAAATAGAATACGACGGCGCACCCTTTGCAGGATGGCAACGTCAGCCGAACCAGCGTTCTGTTCAGGGCGCGATCGAGGCTGCCTTGGCCAAGCTGCAACCGGGCGAACACGCGATCGCCGCTGCAGGTCGTACCGATTCAGGGGTTCACGCCTTGGGCCAAGTCGCCCACTGCGACATGACACGCGACTGGAACCCGTTTCGGTTATCAGAGGCGATCAATTACCACCTAAAGCCGTTGCCCGTCGCCGTCGTTGCTTGCGCGCAGGTTGCCGACGACTGGCATGCCCGATTTTCGGCCACCGAACGCTGCTATCTGTTTCGCCTGATCGCCCGCCGCGCGCCCTTGACGGTTGAGGCAGGAGGCATCTGGCAGGTTAAGAACCCCCTCGACCCTGACGCCATGCAGGCGGGTGCCGATCACCTGTTGGGCCGTCACGATTTTACAACCTTCCGGGCCACCATCTGCCAGGCCCCTAGCCCCGTTCGCACGCTTGACGAAATTCGGATCGAACCGGTCCAGACCCACGCGGGACAGCTTTTGCACATCCATGTGCGCGCCCGATCTTTCCTGCACAATCAGGTTCGCAGCTTCGTCGGCACCTTGGAACGTGTGGGCAGCGGTGCGTGGCATCCGGACGACGTCAAAACAGCCCTCGCCGCCCGTGACCGCGCCGCCTGCGGCCCTGTCTGCCCACCGCACGGCCTTTACCTTGCAGATGTCAATTATCCGACCGACCCCTTCGCCTGACGACCGCCATTAATTTTAATTCAATCAACGCGGCGACAGCACGACGGCGGGTCAGCAGCCCCCGCGAACCGCCGAAGGCTTAACCTTCGCATCGGCAGATTGGCCAATTGCTAATCGCTACGGCACGACGACCCAACAAACGCCTACAAAGTTGCGTGAAAGCTGCCACGCTTTAAGCCTAATCCGATGCCGCCGTTTGCGTTTGTTTCTCTTTGCGCTACAACCCTTGACAGGGTCGGTCAGGGATGCAGCGCGATGTTTAAACAGTTTAGTTGGACTGCAGTTCTGTTGATGTCTGCAGTCACTGCGGCAGCCGCACAAGACATAACAATCGATGCACCCGGTGCCGATGACAACCTGATCGGTCTGCTGCAAGATGCTTCGTTGTCGCGCAGCATCGGGGACGAGACCGAACCGCAGCCCCAAGACTATGTTGCAGCCGCCCGCGCCGATTACCGTCGGCTACTCACAGCGCTTTATGCAGCGGGCTATTACAGTGGCACTATCAGCATAAAGGTGAATGGGACCGAGGCCGCTAATATTGCGCCCTTGTCAGCACCGTCGCAGATCGACACCATCGCGATCACTGTCACCCCCGGCCCTTTGTTTGCTTTCGGACGGGCAGAGGTTGCCCCGCTTGCCCCTAATACCGAACTGCCTGACGGATTTGCACCCGGCGAAGATGCAAAAGCCGACGTGATCCGTCAGGCTGCCAGCACCGCACGGACGTCTTGGCGCGATCAAGGCTATGCCAAAGTTTCAGTGTCCGATCAAAGCATCATCGCCCGACACAGCGAGAACCTTTTGGACGCGACTGTCACGATTGCCCCCGGACCGCGCCTGACCTTTGGCCCGCTGACTGTGATCGGAAACGAGGCCGTGCGGACAAGCGCCGTCGCCCGGATAGCAGGCCTACCGACAGGAGAGATTTACGCGCCCGAAGAGCTGACAGAGGCCGCGCGCCGTCTACGCGAAACGGGAGCATTCGACAGTGTCGCGCTAACTGAAGCCGACGATATCGGACCGAACAACACCCTGCCGATCACCGCGACCATCGCCGAAAGCAAACCGCGTCGGTTCGGCTTTGGCCTAGAGTATTCCACCGTCGAAGGCGTGCGCGTTTCCTCTTACTGGATGCATCGCAACTTCTTTGGCGGGGCCGAAAACCTACGTGTAGACGCACAGGTTGCGGGCCTTGGTGGCGGTACTGGTGGCATCGATTATTCACTTGGGACTGCCCTGCGTATTCCGGCAATATACGGCGCAGATACCGACCTGACGGCCACAGCAGAGATCAGCCGCGAAGACGAGCCGGATTATCTGATCGACAAAGCCAACGCAAAAGTCTTGGTCAGCCGCCTGATCACCAACGACCTAGAGGTCGAAGGCGGCGTAGGCATATTAACAGCCAAAGAGGTCACCGACCTTGGTAGCCGCAACTACACACTTTTGACGGCCCCACTTTCTGCGACTTACGACAAGCGTGACAGCGATACGAACGCCAAGAAAGGGTATTATATCAACGCCTCCGCGACGCCGTTCCTATCTGTTGTGGGCGGGTCCAGCGGTGCGCGCGGCTATCTTGATGGCCGGGTCTATTACAGCGTCGGCACCGATGACCGCTTCACTATCGCTGCCCGCGGGCAGCTTGGCACCGTGCTGGGCGCAGACGAGACCGATGCCCCGGCAGACTACCTGTTCTATTCTGGCGGCAGTGGCACCGTGCGCGGTCAGGGCTACAAATCGCTTGGGGTTGATCGGACCGTCGACGGTCAAGTCGTGACCACTGGCGGCACCTCTTACGGGGGCGCACAGATAGAGGCACGGGTCGGTATCACCAAGGCGATCAGTGTCGTAGGTTTTTACGATTACGGTTACGTCGGCAGCTCCACCACGCCGTTCAGCGAAGGCACCTCTCAGGACGGTATCGGTCTGGGCGTGCGCTACAACACCGCGATCGGCCCCATCCGACTGGACGTGGGCACGCCAGCGACCGGTGACGACCAGTTTAAATCAGTCGAAGTTTACATCGGAATCGGACAAGCGTTTTGAGACATTTCCTGATCCTGCTGACCCTGCTGACCCTACCCTTCGCCGCTGTCGCGCAGGACGACGAAGGTGAAGGTTATCTGACCCGCCTTATTCAGGACAACCTGTCTGGTGACGACCGGATCGTCGACATCCAAGGGTTCCAAGGGGCATTGTCGTCGCGTGCAACGGTTGAACGGATCACCGTGGCCGACAGCGAAGGCGTTTGGCTAGAGTTGGATAACGTCGTGCTGGACTGGAACCGCAGCGCGTTGCTGCGCGGCCGGATCGATGTGAAGGAATTGACAGCGGAATTGCTGCGGGTTGAACGCGCGCCCGTCTCTAACGCCGTCAACGTCCCCTCGCCAGAGGCGCAGCCATTTTCGCTGCCGGAACTTCCGGTGGGTATCAAGCTCGACACCCTCGACATTGCCCGGATCGAACTTGGCGACAGCTTTCTGGGAGAGGCGGTGGCTTTATCCCTGCAAGGCTCTGCCCAATTGGCAGACGGGGAAGGCACTGCCAACGTCACTGCCAATCGACTGGACGGCAAAAGAGGTGTCTTTGTCATCGACGGCAGCTATGACAACGGCAGCAAGGTGCTGGGATTAAACCTGAATGTCGAAGAGGGCGAAGACGGCATCGTGGCCCGACTGATCAATTTGCCGGACCGCCCGTCGGTCAAGTTGACCCTTACAGGCGAAGCCCCGATCAGCGAATTTGCAGCCAACCTAACGTTGGCGACCGGTGGACAAGACCGCATCACTGGTGACTTTGCCGTAAATTCCACCACCGGGCAGACCGGTTTTGCGCTGAATATCGGCGGCGACCTGACACCGTTATTGCCGACTGATTATCAAGGTTTCTTCGGCCCGGATGTGGCGCTCGTAGCTGCTGGTAATATCGGCGAAAACGGCGGGTTCGCCCTTACCACGCTCGATCTGACAGCGCAAAGCCTGACACTAAACGGGCAGGTTTTGGTTGGTCCGAATGGCTGGCCGGAAAAAATCGATCTGACTGGCACAGTCGCTGACCGCACCGGCGAACCCGTTCTGCTGCCAATTGGCGGGCCAAAGACCTATGTCGACAACATTGATTTGGCGATCCAGTACGACCAGTCTGTCAGTAACGACTGGACAGCAAATTTCGACATCAACAGCTTTGACCGTCCCGGTTTGGGCATCGATAACATCACACTCAAAGGTGGTGGCATCATCCTGAACGGCAATGGCGCAAGCCAAGGTCAGGTCACCGCCGACATGATCTATGCGGCCACTGGGCTGCAATTGGACGACGCAGGTGCAGCCCAAGCCTTTGGCGACACGCTGCAAGGTCAGATCGTCGTGAACCGGGTCGAAAACCAGCCCACAGAAATCACCACGCTTACATTGAATGGCCCCGGCATCGAGGTGTCCGCAGATGCATCAATCCAAGGCCCTGCAGATGGGTTCCAGACCAAAGCGAACGTTGTCTTCAACGCAGAGGCACTTGGCCGGTTTTCCACCCTTGCCGGGCGACAACTGGGCGGTGCCGCCCAAGCGGATGTGATCGCGACGCTTTCTCCTTTGGATGGAATGTTCGACATTCTGCTGAATGCCACAACGCAGAATTTGGCGATCGACGTACCCCAACTTGACCCCGTTCTAGCAGGAACAGGCACGGTGTCCGTCCGCGCGGTACGTGACACCAATGGCACTAGGGTCGATGATCTGCGCATCGCCACGCCCGAGGCGACCGTAACCGCCGACGCCGACATTACCAGCGGCGTCAGCACTGGCACCTTTGACGTCAGCGTGCAGAACGTCGGGTTGATTGTCGACGGCCTCAATGGCCCGGCGCAGGTGACTGGCAGCGCAAACCGCACCGACGCCGGCAACGTGACTTTTGCCGTCAATGGCATCGCACCTGCTACGACGTTCAAGGCGACAGGCTCTGTCGATCCGGCCGAAACCGGGCAGACCATCAATGCCGTGGTCAATGCCGCTGTCACGGACATGACAGTCTATCGTCAAATCACCGGTCAAGATCTTTCAGGCGCCGCAGATGTGACGATTAACGCCGTCATGCTATCCGACATGACACGCTATACCGCTGAGATTGCTGCCACCACACAAGACCTTCAAACCGGTTTCGATCAGATTGATCCACTGCTGCTGGGTGCCGGCACCATCGCCGGAGAGGTCGGCTATATTGGTCAAGATCGCTATATCCTAAAGGGGCTAGACGTTCAGACGGCGCAACTGTCGCTGACAGCCGATGCCGATGGTGGAATGACAGGGCCGCTGTCAGCCGACGCTGATCTGCGGATCAGCAATATCGGATTGATCGCAGAGGGCCTATCCGGCCCGCTAACTGTCGCCCTGATCGCCGACCGGAACGATGCCGGTGTCACCGCTGCGACGCTAACCGCAAATGGACCCGGCACCGACATCAACGCCGATGTACAGGTCGCCCCCCCAACCGACGACTACCGCATCACGGGCACCATCGCCGCCGCAGTCGACCAACTTGCCCCCTATACAGCCCTTGCAGGGCAGGACATCGCAGGGGGAATCGACATGACAGTCAGCGGCACGTTGCTGCCAGATTTAAGCTTGTTCGATGTCACGCTGGGCGGCACGACCGATGGCCTACAGGTCGGCATTCCGCAGGTCGATACCCTACTGGCTGGTAATGGGCGGATAAGCGGTGGCGTGGCCCGCACCGGGCCAGATACCTTTGCCTTGAACAACCTTGATATGGCGACGCCGCAATTGAATGTGCAGGGTAGCGCCAATGGCGGTCTGACTGGGCCGCTTTCGGCTGACATTCAGGCCCGTCTGATGAACGCGGGTGCACTGGCACAAGGCCTGAACGGCCCGCTTACGATAGATCTAAACGCCAACCGCAATGACGCTGGCACAGCGCAGGTGAACCTGACCGCGAGCGGCAGCGGCACGGACGTGACGCTGGATGCACAAGTCGCCCCGCAAGCGGACAATTACCGCATCACGGGGACGCTGGACGCTGCCATCGCCAACTTGTCGCAATTCGCGGCCCTCGCCGGGCAGCCGATCTCTGGCGGGGTCAATGTGCAGGCTCAGGGAACGCTGCTGCCGGACCTTAGCCAGCTTGACGCGCGGGTGAATGCGACCACCAGCAACCTTGCCGTTGGTAACCCCCAAGTCGACCAGCTTTTGCGTGGTCAGGGCACGGTCGCATTTGACGCTGCGAAGTCCGGGCAAGACATTACCTTGCGCAGTTTCGACGTGCAGTTCCCGCAGGTCAGTGCCTCGGGCAACCTGACGTCTGCAGGGAGTGGTGCTGCTAACGGCACGATCAATGCGCGGCTGGCCGATATTGGGCTTTTCACTGACGCACTGTCTGGACCGGTGACGGCACAGGGTCAGATCGGGCGTACGGCGGCGGGTGGCTATACGCTGAACATTGACGCCGCAGGGCCAGGTGGCATCGCGGCAAATGCCAGCGGGCAAGTCGCCGCCAACGGCAACCTAGATCTAGACGTTAATGGCAACGCGCCGTTGGGTCTGGCAAACCCCTTCATTGAACCGCGCCGTCTGGACGGAATCGCGAACTTCAATATTTCCGCCAATGGCCCCCCTGCCCTGTCTTCCATGACAGGCACCGTCAGCACCACTGGCCCACGCCTGTCAGTGCCGACGCTGAACCAAGCGCTGACCGACATCAACGCGACCATTGCGCTGAACGGCGGGCAAGCGCAGGTCGATTTGACTGGCAATGTGCAAAGTGGCGGCGGTATCGCAGTCAGTGGACCAGTCACCCTTTCCGCACCATTCAACGGCGACTTGACCCTAAACGTGAACGCGGTCGAATTGCGCGACCCGAACCTGTATGAAACCGTGATAAATGGGCAGATCACCGTGAACGGCCCCCTTGCGGGCGGTGCAAGGATCGCGGGGCGTTTAGCCTTGGGAGAGACAAATATACAGGTCCCCTCGTCTGGAACCGGTGCCTTGGGCGACCTGCCTGACGTAACGCACTTGAACGCCAGCCCCGCGGTACGATTGACGCTTGATCGGGCCGATGTGGCGGTCAATGCCTCGTCTGCACCTGCGCAGGCTACAGCGACCGGGCCGGCCTATCCTTTGGATATCCGGGTCGATGCGCCAAACCGTATCTTTATTCGTGGTCGCGGTCTGGATGCGGAACTTGGTGGTAGCCTGCAGTTGGGTGGCACGACGGCGAACATCGTGCCCGTGGGCCAATTCGACTTGCAACGCGGTCGGATCAGCATCCTGCAACAGCGGTTTGACCTGACCGAAGGGTCTGCCTCTCTTCAAGGTGACTTTGTACCTTATATCCGGCTCGTCGCTTCGACCGAGTCGGCCACCGGAACAGTCATCAATATCATCGTCGAAGGTCCTGCCAACGATCCTGAAGTCAGCTTTAAGTCCGTACCCGATCTACCACAGGACGAAGTGCTGTCTCAGTTGATCTTCGGTCGTGACATTTCCGAAATCAGTCCGCTTCAGGCCGTACAACTGGCCGCTGCCGTCGGCACGCTGGCCGGTCGTGGGGGCGGTGGCCTGATCGATAATTTTAGATCTGGCATCGGTTTAGACGATTTCGATGTCACGACAGACGAGAACGGCAATGCTGCCGTGCGCGCCGGGAAATACCTGACCGATAACCTTTATACTGACGTCACGATCGGCAGTGATGGCACGACAGAGATTAACCTGAACCTTGATATCACTGACGAGATCACGGCCAAAGGAACAGCAGGCGCAGACGGTGATACCAGCATCGGCATCTTTTTCGAACGCGATTATTGATACGGCCCCTCCCCCTTCATTGTTGTGATTGGGGAGGGCCTGCACGCACAGTGGCTGTGCGCTGAAGGCACTTGCCATTCGCACTTGGTGTGCCAATTGTCGGAACGGCCCCCCTAAAATTCGCCACCGCGAAGGATTGCGTAATGAACGACCTAGCCCTCGAAACCCGAGACGGCCTTCCCGACGCCCTGCGTGTACTGCTAGAAGCTTACCCTCGTCAGGGATGGACACAGGACCCCGGTTTTGACGGTCTGATCCGCTTCTGGCTAGACCGACATCTGATGTTCCGCCGCCTGATGGCCGAGATGCGCACAGGTGCGGAAAGTTTGCTGGACCGCAAAATCGATGCCAATGCTTTCGCTGGGCAAATCTCTCGGTACGGCGGAATGTTCGTCAACGGATTACACGAGCATCATACGATAGAGGATACTTACTACTTCCCAAAACTGCAGGCAAAGGATGACCAGGTCGCGAAGGGTTTTGACATTCTTGACGCTGATCATCACGCTTTAGACGGACATCTGTCGAACTTTGTCGATAGCGCCAACGGCGTACTGAAACGGCTTGATGATCGCGACCTACTGCAAAGCAATGCGGGTGTTTTCAAGTTGCGACTAAACGAGATGGAGCAACTGCTGAACCGTCATCTGATCGACGAAGAAGAGTTGGTGGTTCCTGTAATCCTGAAATACGGCAGTAGCGGCTTGGGTGGATAGTTTTACTTCGACGCGATTAGGTTTCCCACTGCGCCAATAATTTCAAAGTAAAATAACCGCGAACATCCGTCTGGGCTGGGTAGCAACGGAATGAACGCCCGACACCCATAGTAGCCTGCTATTTAAATGGGTTCATCGCTCATTTGGGGAATGATTTTCACCTCGCTAGTCGCAAATGCTGTTGGGCGGCCGGCACTTGGTGCAGGACTTTGAAAACCATGTCGCAAAATTCAGAGGCGCATCACTGCCAGCAATTACTACGTCACATTTGATATGGCTGTCACAAAAGCTGTGGGGTAAATCGGCCTTTGGCAAAAGGGAACCGGCCTCAAACGACTGATTTGCGCGGTAGCCCCAATCCACGATAATAGCCCCGCCGTCTTCGGCGGGGCTATTATTTTATCGGTTCATCCGATTGGCGATCAGATCGTGCACGACCTCTGGCTCTGCCAAGGTCGAGGTATCGCCCAGCGCACCATAGTCGTTTTCAGCGATCTTGCGCAGGATGCGGCGCATGATCTTGCCAGAGCGGGTCTTCGGCAATCCCGGCGCGAACTGGATCAGGTCAGGCTTGGCGATCGGCCCGATCTCTGTCCGGACCCAATCCGACAACTCTTTACGCAATGCTTCAGTAGGTTCTTCCCCCGCCATTAGGGACACATAGGCGTAGATACCCTGTCCCTTGATGTCGTGAGGATAGCCAACAACCGCAGCTTCGCTGACGGACTTGTGGGCGACTAGCGCACTTTCAACCTCTGCCGTACCCATGCGGTGACCGGACACATTAATCACGTCGTCAACACGACCCGTGATCCAATAGTAACCATCCTTGTCCCGTCGGCAGCCGTCCCCGGAAAAGAACATATTTTTGTATTGGCTAAAGTAGGTCATCTCGAACCGTTCGTGATCACCCCAGATCGTGCGCATCTGGCTTGGCCAGCTGTCAGTGATACACAGCACACCCTCAGCTTCGATCGTCGTGATTTCCTTGCCCGTCTCTGGTTCCAGAACAACTGGCTTGATGCCAAAAAACGGTAGCGTTGCCGATCCGGGCTTGGTGGCTGTCGCACCTGGCAGCGGCGTTAACAAATGACCGCCAGTTTCGGTTTGCCACCACGTATCGACGATGGGCACAGTGCCCTTGCCAACGATCTCGTGATACCAGTTCCACGCCTCTGGATTGATCGGCTCTCCAACGGTACCCAGCACGCGCAAACTGCTTAGGTCGTATTTCTCGACGAACTCGTTTCCCTTGCCCATCAAAGCGCGAATTGCGGTGGGCGCGGTATAGAACTGGTTGACCTTATGCTCTTCACAGACCTGCCAGAAGCGGCCCGCGTCGGGATAGGTCGGAACGCCTTCAAACATGACTGTCGTGGCCCCGTTTGCGAGCGGTCCATAAACGATATAGCTGTGCCCAGTGACCCAGCCTACGTCTGCGGTACACCAGAATACATCGCCATGCTTGTAGTCGAATACGTATTGATGCGTCATGCTGGCATAGACCAGATAGCCACCAGTCGAATGCACCACACCCTTCGGTTGCCCTGTAGACCCCGAGGTATACAGGATAAATAGCGGATCTTCAGCGTTCATCTCTTCGGGCGGACAGTCACTGCTGACCTTAGCCTCCATCTCGTGCAGCCAATAGTCACGATCAGTGGTCATTGTGATTTCGCCACCCGTCCGCTTTACCACCAGCATCGAAGTGTCCGTGGTAATCTTCTCAAATGCCTTATCAGCGTTCACCTTCAGCGGCGTGTTACGCCCACCGCGCGGCGCTTCATCAGCCGTCACAACGACCTTTGCCTCTGACCCGTTTACCCGAGCGGCCAAAGCATCGGCACTGAAACCTGCGAAGACGACAGAATGGATTGCACCGATCCGCGCACAGGCCAGCATCGCATAGGCCGCCTGCGGGATCATCGGCAGATAAATAACGACGCGGTCGCCCTTACCGACGCCCAATTCCTTCAAAACATTTGCAAATTTCGACACATGCTCGTGCAGCTGTGCATACGTAATGTGCTGTGCACCATCCGTAGGGCTATCCGGTTCCCAGATGATCGCAGTATGGTCCGCGCGGTCGACTAGGTGCCGGTCGATGCAATTGGCGGCGACGTTTAGCGTGCCATCCTCATACCACTTGATGTCGACGTTGCCGGGCGCAAAGCTGGTATTCTTAACCTTGGTATAAGGTTTGATCCAGTCCAGCCGTTTGCCCTCTTCCCCCCAAAACAAGTCGGGGTCGTTGATCGAGCGAGCATACATTTCCTCGTACGTTGCCTGATCCGCGTGAGCGTTCGCCGCCAGTTCGGCACTGGGCGCATAGGTCTTGTCGGTCATGTCGGGGTCCCTCCACTGCATCACGTTCCGCCACGGGCTAACCCCGTCGCCGCAACAGCCGTCTTCGACTGTAGCCTCCTGATGCGTATATGACCGTGGATCGCTTATAAAAGCCAAGGTGCCGAAAGGTCGGATACGGCAATCTGTCAACTCTTTTCAGGCGGCACCAATTCTAATGTCAAAATATTGACAAATAACGCTTCCTGTTCCCAAATGCTCTCGGTCGGACTAGGTCAAAATCATGGATGCAATTATGATCCTTGGTGCGGGAGTCTGGGCCGATGGCCCCTCGCCCACATTGACCCGGCGCGCGATGCTCGGGGCGGACCTGTGGCATGCGGGTGTCGCACCCTTCATCGTCGCATGCGGTGGTCTCGGTCGCCACGCGCCAACAGAAGCCGCAGCAATTGCAATCATATTGAAAACGCAGGGTGTCCCTTGCTCTGCCATTTTGCATGAGGACCGCTCGACAACCACGCTAGAGAACATTCGCTTTTCCCTGCCGTTGCTGCGTCAGATTGAGGCACGACAGGTTGCTATCGTTACAGATGCGACTCATGGGCCAAGGGCTGCGCGTGTGGCCCGCCATTTCGGTTTAAAGCCCCGCGTCTTCGCCACATCACTGCGTGGCAGCCACACCCGGACCGTTCTTCGTCAAGCAGTGCGGGAACTTGGCGCCTATCCCCTTTACGTCCTTCGTTTGCAGCGGATTCCACGCGACGGATAATTTAGGCCGCCGCACCCGACTTAACCTGACATTAACTAGGATGAACAATTCTGACAGCAATTCTGTCGGAGACTTTCATGCGCAGCTTTTGGATTTTTGCACTTCTCGTATTGTTTGCACCGCAAGTTCAGGCGGGCGCATGGTCCCGCGAAAAGGGCACGCTATTCATCGCGGCCGATGGCAATTTTCTATTGTCCGAGGGGGCAGAGTTGCCGGTCTACTACGACCCAACCGTCTATGCGGAATACGGCCTTTCAGATCGGGTGACACTCGGACTCGACCTATATACGGCAAACAAAGGCCGCATTGCATCGGCCTTCGGCTTTATAGGCGTGCCCGTGGGATCGATCGAAACACGCAGTCGGGCCACTATATCATTAGGCTATGGCTACCGTCTGAACCCAGACACTTCGACAGAAGGCCTGATCCGCCTTGGGCTGTCGATGGGTCGCGGGCTAGATAAAGGGTGGCTGGCAGCGGACACTTCGGCCACCTTCGGTACGCTGGACGCCACTTGGCGTCCCAAGGCCGATTTCACGTGGGGGACTGTCTGGTCCAATCGCTGGACAGCCACCCTGCAACTTCAAACTGGCCAAGGCTTTTTCAACGACAACTATGCCAAAATCAGCCCAACCATCATCTTTTCCATCAAGGACAGTTTCAAGATCAATTTGGGCGCGGTGAAGGCTTTGTCCGGTGATGGTGGCGGCGCAATCAAGTTCGAAACATGGCTGACGTTCTAACACGTAGAAGGGGTGCCGTTTCCGACACCCCTTACGTGATAGATCAGGTCGGATTATCCATCCGGGCGACGTATCGGATCGTTCCCTTCAATGGTTGATCGAATACGAAACGAACGCTCCTTAGATCGGCACCGAAATTGTTGTCCGCCCAAGGCAGTTGATTGACTGCCTGACCACCACCCGTGGTCAAAGGGCCGTCGGCGGTCACCGACTCAATGTAACGCGCACGCCCCTGAAACGGCAATTGTGGTGCCGTGTTCGCGACCCACTGACTGGACGCAGTATTCTGCGTATGGCTCAGATAGCAGGGGTTAAAAACTTTGTCGTTGATTCCGTGATAGACGTTCAGGGTGAACGTAACCTGCCGCATCCGCCCAAAATCAAGATTCGCATAGGTGGTGTCCACTGCCTCGATGCGGTTGATGTTCCCGACAAAGGTACGGAATACATTGCTGACGACCGACAGGCCGTGCAGGAAATGGCCGGGACCGTAGGGTTTAACGACGATAAAGTTGAACGATGGCGACACGTTGATACAAACAAAATGGTTGCCGGTGACCGTCAGTCCGCCAAAGAACAAACCCGTAGTAAACGCTGGATTGGCCTCCGATTCGTTGGTCCATTCGATAAAGTTGTTGTCGATGTAATTGCCAGTAATAGCCGCCCGACAATTTGGCTGCGTAAACACGATCCCACCGCGCCGCACGCCATCGTTCTCTGTATCTCCGTTGAAATAGTGGTTGCCTGTAATCAGCTGTGTCCCGGAGCGTGGTGTAAATCCCAAGGTAGCGCGGGCTGAGTGGAGCCGTGCGTAGCTCAGGCGAAGCCCGCGCGGGTTTCTGGGCGGCCATGGACGTTCTCCGGTAGGATTTGGGTTGCAGACCTAACCTACC
>JAGXIQ010000175.1 GCA_024635625.1 Loktanella sp.
ATGCTATCGCTAAACCCATGATGAAGCCCTCCCAGACGTACCATCAAAGCCTCATACTTTCAGCCCAACGGGAATCCCCCACGTGAGTCTCCGTTCACGCGGCTTGGTATTACCCAATCGTCATCAACGGACAGGATCATAGGGTGCAAGCCGCGATCGGTTTGGCATGTGCGACGCCCGGGATGACGTCGGCAACGTTGCTGCGGCAAGCCGATACCGCCATGTACGAGGCGAAGCGCCGGGGAATGGGGTTCGCGCAAATATGGCATCCCAAACTGAATATGGCAGCATCGGCTGTCGCATAGACACCCGGACGAAATGCAAAACGCTCGCTGGTGCGAACCAGCGGGCGCTATCAAATTCAGTCAGGACTTGGGATCACTCCCAATCGAGCGCGCCTTTTTTCCACTCATAGGCAAAGCCCGCGGTCAGCACGCCAAGAAACACCATCATCGACCAGAAACCGGTCATCGAGATATCCTTGAAAGCCACTGCCCATGGAAACAGAAACGCCACTTCAAGGTCGAAAATAATAAACAAGATCGACACGAGGTAGAAGCGCACATCAAACTTCATCCGGGCGTCGTCGAAAGCGTTAAAACCGCATTCGTAGGCCGACACTTTTTCAGAGTCAGGGTTGCGCACAGCGATCAAGGCGGCGGCCAGAATTAGGATAAGCCCCAAGGCAATGGCAAGCCCCAGAAAAATCATGATCGGAAGGTATTCTTTCAGCATCGCGTCCAAGGGGTGATCCTTTCCCGTGGCACCCAACTTGATGCGTCGGGTGCGGCTGTCGCCACACTTAAACCCGGCGCAGCGCGGGGTCAACCAACGCCCCTGCCCCTCCGCCGTCTTTGTCATGCTGAACTCGGGGGGCTGCCACAGCATCACCGAAGTCAAACACCTATAGGTTGGACCGACTAATCCTGAGGCAGTATCAAGGTCACAAGCGCCACACCTGCCTTTACCTGATCGCCCTGCGCTACAAGCACCGCTTCGACCGTGCCGTCACGCGGGGCCCGCAAGACGTGTTCCATCTTCATCGCCTCCAGCACGACCATACGGTCGCCCGTCGCGACCTGTTGGCCAACGGCCACGACGACCTGCGCCACCAGACCCGGCATTGGTGCCAGCACGGCATCACCGCCCATGCCCTGCCCGCCCCGCGCCAAAGGATCTGGCAAGGTAAACGCCAAAGGATCGCGCCCAAAGACCGTCACCGCAGCCCCGTGCCGCATGGCCTTTGGCATCCGCTCTCCATCCGCCTGCCACCCTTGCGCATCGCGCCGCAAAATCACTGTCCGGTTTCCCACTCGTGCATCGAAACCCGCATCCGTGGCCGTCAGCGTCACCTCGACTGATTCTTCTCCTAGCGCCAGCGTCACCCGCTGCACCACAGGCTGCCACAAGGCAAAGCCCTGCCAAAGCGCATGCCTATCCAGTCCAGATGCCGTCAAAGCGGCCACCGCAACCCGCGCCGCATCGGCCTCTGCCGGTGCGCAAAGCGACGCTTGCCGCCCGATCAATCCGGTATCCATCTGGCCCGCAATAAACTCCGGCTCTGCCATAAGCCTTTGTAAGAACCCAAGGTTCGTCACCGTGCCCGCAACCTCTGTATGGCGCAGCGCAGCCGCCATGGCGGCAAATGCCGTTACCCGGTTCGCGCCGTGAACAGTCACCTTCGCAATCATCGGATCGTACCAAGGTGAAATCTCACTCCCCGTCTCGACCCCGCTATCGATCCGCGCATCAGGCGGAAACGCCAAATGAGACAGCGTGCCTGTCGCAGGCAGAAAACCTGCCGGCACATCCTCGGCGTAAAGCCGCGCTTCAATAGCATGCCCCGTGATCGCTAATTGGTCCTGTCGCAGCGGTAGTGTTTCGCCAGACGCTACGCGCAACTGCCACTCCACCAGATCGACGCCAGTGATGGCCTCTGTAACCGGATGTTCGACCTGCAACCGGGTGTTCATTTCCATGAAATAAAAGCCGTCGACGCGCAGCCCGGCACTGGCATCCACGATAAATTCTATCGTGCCAGCACCCGCATAGCCGATAGCCCTTGCCGCCTTAACCGCCGCATCACCCATCGCCTGTCTGACTGCGTCAGTCATGCCCGGTGCGGGCGCCTCTTCGATCACCTTCTGATGGCGGCGCTGCAAGGAACAATCCCGCTCGAACAGATGCACCGCGTCTGTACCGTCGCCAAAAACTTGCACCTCTATATGGCGGGGCCGCTGAACGTATTTTTCAATCAGCACATCAGCATTGCCAAACGCAGTGCGCGCCTCCGCCTTGGCGCTCTCCAGCGCCTCGGCAAAGTTACCCGCCGCCTCGACCAGTCGCATACCTTTGCCGCCGCCGCCTGCTACCGCCTTGATCAGCACTGGATAACCGATTTTTTCGGCCTCGGTCGCTAGCACATGCGCGTCCTGATCCGCGCCCAGATACCCCGGCACCACTGGAACGCCGGCCGATGCCATCAACGCCTTCGCCGCATCTTTCAGTCCCATTTTGCGGATCGCATCCGCAGACGGACCAATAAAAACCAATCCTGCCGCAGTCACGCTGTCCACGAAATCCGGATTTTCAGACAGAAAGCCATAACCCGGGTGAATAGCCTGCGCCCCTGCCTTCAGTGCTGCGGCAACGATCAAGTCACCCCGCAAGTAACTGTCGGCGACCGGTGCCGCCCCCAAGCGGATCGCCACATCAGCCATGCGCACGTGCAGTGCATCCGCATCGGCGTCCGAATAGACGGCGACCGTCTCGACGCCCAACCGCTGGCACGTCCGTATCACCCGACAGGCAATTTCGCCCCGGTTCGCGATAAGCACCCGGTTAAACATGGCAAACCCTTCCCGGCTGGCACTTGGTTTTTTGCGCGAAAAAAATCACATGCGGAACACGCCAAAGCGTGTCTCTGCGATCGGTGCGTTACAACTTGCGGCAAGGCTAAGCGCCAAGACCGCACGACTTTGCCGCGGATCGATGACACCGTCGTCCCATAGCCGCGCACTGGCATAAAGCGGATCGCTTTGCGTTGCGAACTGGTCAAGGATCGGCTGTTTGAATGCCATCTCTTCCTCTTGCGCCCAGTCAATTCCACGGCGCTCGAATCCGTCTCGTTTGACTGTCGCCAAAACGCCCGCTGCCTGCTCGCCGCCCATGACGGCGGTGCGCGACGTTGGCCAAGTCCACATAAAGTCTGGGCTGTAAGCCCTTCCTGCCATGCCATAATTTCCGGCGCCGTAGGATCCGCCGACGACCATCGTTATCTTGGGCACCTGCGTCGTCGCCACGGCGGTCACCATCTTGGCCCCGTGACGCGCGATCCCCTCATTCTCGTATTCGCGGCCGACCATGAACCCGGTGATGTTCTGTAAAAACACCAAAGGGATACGCCGTTGAGAGCATAATTCAATGAAATGCGCGCCCTTTTGGGCTGCTTGACTGAACAGCACGCCGTTGTTTGCCACGATACCGCAGGGCCAACCGTCGATATGCGCAAAGCCCGTTACCAACGTATCACCAAACCGCGCCTTGAATTCATCAAAGCGCGACCCGTCGACGATCCGACGAATGACTTCGCGAATATCGTAGGGCGTGCGCAAGTCCGCTGGGACAACGTCGAACAAGCTGTCCGGATCCAAAGCAGGAGGTTCACTTTTTAACCGCTTGATATCGCTATTATCTCGCTGAGAAATAGAGGCGACAGCCTGACGGGCCAGCGCCAGCGCGTGGGCATCATCTTCCGCAAGATAATCCGCAACGCCGGATAGGCGCGTGTGTACGTCGCCGCCACCTAAATCCTCAGCCGTGACAACTTCGCCCGTCGCGGCTTTGACAAGCGGAGGACCAGCAAGAAAGATCGTTCCTTGTTCCTTTACGATGATCGAAACGTCGGCCATTGCTGGCACATAAGCCCCGCCAGCCGTGCAGGACCCCATCACCACGGCAACTTGGGCAATTCCCGCCGCCGACATATTCGCCTGATTGTAGAAGATTCTGCCAAAGTGGTCGCGATCAGGAAAGACCTCGTCCTGATTGGGCAGGTTCGCCCCCCCGGAATCCACCAGATAGACGCATGGCAGATGACACCGCGCAGCGATCTCCTGCGCGCGCAGGTGTTTCTTGACACTGACCGGGTAATAGGTGCCGCCTTTCACGGTGGCATCGTTGCAGACAACCATGACCTGCACACCGGCAACCCTGCCGATCCCTGCGATCACACCGGCCCCCGGCGCCTCGCCGTCATACATGCCGTGCGCCGCTGTGACGCCAACCTCTAACCAAGGCGATCCGGGGTCCAGCAGGTTCGCGACCCGCTCTCGTGGCAGCATCTTACTACGACTGACGTGCCGCTCTCGCGCGCGGTCACCGCCACCGGCCATCGCCGTCGCTGCTGCCTCGGCCACCCGGTCAAGCGCCGCCTGATGCGCGTCCCGCGTCATTGCAGCACGTCCAAGCCGTAGCGAAGCAACAAGGTCTGTGCGGCTGTGACTTCCATCATGCACTGAACAGTCGCGGGTCCACCGCCTGTTCCACCACCCCATTTCGCCCGCTCGAAATCGCAGCGCGCGTCACGATATCCGATCCACGCCCGTTGCATCGCTTTCAATGCGGCGACCTGCTCTGGCGCGGTCCAGCCGCCCGCCTTCGCCTCGGCATCGCTGGCTTTATAAAGCGTCATCAATTCCCCATAAGCGTCGTTCAATTCCGCATCCCAGTACTGCCATTCCGCGTTCAGGCAGCCTCCCATGCCGACGGTCGTGTCACCGCCAGGCGTATCGGCCATGCACGCGTTCGCAGAGGCACCGATGCATGTCAGTTGCGCGTCACCTTCCAATTCAGCCATGCAATCCACCGAATACTCTCGCGAAAACTTCAGGTCTTGTGCCAAGGCAGGCGACGCCAAAACCAAAGCAAGGCCAATACCATAAGTCGCAATCTTCATGTTGTGTCCTCTTCCTTAGGCCTGTGGGCCCGTGCGCTCGAAAACCTCTCCGCGATCACCCATCACGTAGGAAAAGCTGCGCCCATCCTCATGATGGCACACAACGATCAACCGCGCTTCGGGATGGGCCGTCGCCGCGCAGTCGGTTCGTTCCGCACCAGACCCTGCCTCGGCCAGATATCGTGCCGCCGCCCGTTCAATGATCTCTGTATCACCTAAAGGCTGCCCCAAACGCAGCCCCAGATAACCTGTCAGCACAACCAGCGCCGCTAAAGGCCCGAATAGTGCCCAGCGCCTCATCCCATTGCCGCCATCAACTCGCGGCCAATCAACATCCGGCGGATTTCAGACGTGCCCGCGCCGATTTCCATCAACTTTGCGTCGCGGAACAGCCGAGCGACCGGCGCATCAGCCATAAAGCCCGCCCCACCCATCGCCTGCACCGCCTGATGCGCCTGCTTCATCGCTTCTTCGCTGGCATAAAGACAGCAAGCCGCAGCATCCTGCCGGGTGACTGTCCCACGATCGCAAGCCTTCGCGACCTCATAAACATAAGCCCGGGCAGAGTTCATCGCCGTGTACATATCCGCGATCTTGCCCTGCATCAGCTGGAACGACCCTATCGGCTGACCGAACTGCTTGCGCTGCGCCAGATATGGCATCACCTCGTCCAGACAGGCTGCCATGATCCCCAGCCCGATACCCGCCAGCACGACCCGCTCGTACTCAAGGCCCGACATCAACACCCGCACGCCTTTGCCCTCTTCGCCAAGGACGTTTTCGAACGGCACCTCTACGTCATCAAAGACCAGCTCTGCTGTGTTTGACCCGCGCATCCCCAGCTTGTCGAAATGTGGCGAAGTACTGAACCCCGTCATTTCCCGCTCGATCAGAAACGCTGTGATCCCCTTTGATCCCGCGCTCTTGTCGGTCTTGGCATAGACCACCAGCGTATCCGCATCCGGGCCATTGGTGATCCAATATTTCGTGCCATTCAAACGGTAGTGATCGTTGCGCTTCTCGGCGGACAGCGACATCGACACGACGTCGGACCCCGCCCCCGCCTCGCTCATCGCCAGCGCGCCGACATGTTCGCCACTGACCAGCCGCGGCAGATACTTTGCCTTCTGCGCATCCGTCCCATTCAACTTGATTTGGTTCACGCACAGGTTTGAATGCGCCCCATAGGATAAACTAACAGAGGCGCTGGCGCGCGCGATTTCCTCTATTGCGACCGTATGGGCCAGATACGACATGCCCGCTCCGCCGAATTCCTCTGGTACTGTGACGCCCAGCAGGCCCAGATCGCCCAGCTCTTTCCACAACGCTGGCGGAAACGCGTTGTCCCGGTCGATTTCGGCGGCCATTGGCTTTAGCCGCTCTTGCGCCCAACTGTGAACCACGTCGCGCAAGGCATTCACGTCGTCACCTAGATCGAAGGTCATAGAGGCGTGGAACATAGGGAAGGCATCCTTTATTGAACACTCGTTCAATTCCTAAAGACGGTACGGGATTGCGTCAAGCATCTTGCATCCCGCCCACCTCAGCTTACATCGATAGCCATGAAACACATCATAGCAATCGCGACCGCCCTCACCCTATCGACCCACGCTGCCGTAGCAGAAAAGGTGGGCGAGGTGGGCGTCGACTGGGTTGGCAATGATATCGTGATAGAGGCCGTGCAGGACCCCAAAGTACAAGGCGTGACCTGTCATCTTGCATATTTCGACCGATCCATCATTGACCGGCTGTCAAATGGCAACTGGTTTGAAGATCCGTCAAACTCTTCAATCGCCTGCCGCCAAACCGGTCCTATCGTGATTGGCGACATCGACCGTAGTTCCGATGGCGAGAATGTCTTTAGCGAACGTCAGTCAATTATCCTCAAGTCGATACGCATCAAGCGCATTTTCGACGAGGCTAATAATACCCTGATCTACCTCGCGCACGCGACAGAACTGACGCAAGGCTCGGCCAAGATGTCGATCTCGACTGTCCCGCTTTACACGCCCATCCCTGCAGAATGACGATCCACATTTGTTAGGCGACCCAAGCGCCTGCAGAAGCTGCGCGTCATGCAAGCAGCTAAAACAATAGTTCCCGGGCCCGACTTGGTTTAATCCCGACGGAAGCCCCGCATCGCAGGGCCCGCCACGCCAGATTATTTGATGCCGAAGTTGCTTAAATCCAACCTACGAAAGTTTTCGTGCTCCACTTTTGTCAACGGATAGCGCCGCAACATCGCGTCGTTTTCGGTTCGGACCCGTGCGCCCCAGTCGCTACGCAGGTGGGTCATCAGTTGGATATGGGCGTCGATCCACGTGGCGCGCGAATAATCGTCCGATCCGACCAGCCCCTCCAGCGCATTCGGCCACCAACGGCGCAAGGCTGTTAGCCATCCCGGTGCAACCACCGTGCGCGTCTCGCGCTCGGCTGCCATGGCCATCAGCCGCGTTTCGCGGCGTAAGATGCGAAACAGCAACTCGTGCCCATCCACGGTCTCGCGGCTACGCTCCATCCCATCGTCGTCAATAACCAACTCAAAGAACGGGCCTTCCCCTTCTACATGTGGCGTCCCGTCGCCGCGGGGCAGCGTGTCGATGGCATAGTCGGGATCGTTACGGTTGAGGCGTGACAGATTCTCGCGGACCGTCACGTCGATCTGCGCAAGTCTCATGTCACGCCCCTTACGTTATGCACCACGTCGCGGATAATCCGCGCAATCATGGCACAGTCGTCCAGTGAAAAAGTCAGCGGCAACCGCATGTCGAGCAGCCCCGCCAGCACACGATCGGTGCCGGGCATCACAGCCCCTGGCGCATAGCGCCAGCTATCATAACGAGAGGTGAACCCCACCGGCTCTGCTGCACCGAACCACTTCAATTCGACGCCACGGGCGGCACAACCAGTCACCACCGCCGCGACATCAACTGCCGCCCAGTCCAGCAACAGGAATTGAAAGGACGAGGCAACGAACTGCTCTTTTGGTGGCCGGACGGGCAGCGTTAGGCCCGGCACATCTGCCAGCCCTGCCGTCATTTTGGCATAACGGTCATTCCACCGCCCTGCCTGCCGTTTCAATGCCTTCAGTTGCGGACGCAGGATCGCGGCCCGCAAGTTGTCCATCCGACCGGAAACATTGGGGACTTCAAACCGCAGATCGGCAAAGGCCTCTGGTGGGGGTGCTGCTCGGTGGCTTCCGTACATTATGTAGCTACCCGACAGCAGCACCGCACGGGCCATGGCCTCTGCGTCGTCGCTGATCAGCAGCCCGCCTTCGCCAGAATTGATATGCTTATAGGTCTGGGTCGAAAAACAGCCCATCCGGCCCCAGCGCCCGGTAGGGCAACCGTTCCACGCGGCCCCCATTGTATGGGCACAATCCTCGATCACGGTAACCCCAGCGCCATCGCAAAGGCGCATCAAGCGGTCCATATCGCAAATATGCCCGCGCATGTGCGACAGCAGCAAGATTTTCGCCTGCCCCATCTTCGCGGCCAGATCGTCCATGTCGATCACCAGCGATTCGGTCACGCCGACAAAGACCGGGATCGCCCCGACCCCGGCAATCGCTCCGGGTACCGGGGCCAGCGTAAAAGCATTTGTCAGCACCGGATCGCCCGGCTTCACCCCGCACGCCCGCAAGGCGCAGCCCAGCGCATACCCGCCAGAGGCGACTGCAAGCGCATAGGATGCACCTGTGCTGGCGGCAAATTCTTCCTCTAGCAAGGCGGTCTCTGCGATTTCACCATCGACTGTATTATAGCGGTGCAAGCGGCCATGCCTCAGCACTGCATCTGCTGCTGCCAACGCGGCATCCGGCAGTTTTTCCTGCTGCGTAAAATTGCCTGTAAAAACCTCGCCCATGTGGTGGAGTGTCGCGGGAGATATGGGCGTCGTCAATCAGTTAACCTATTAAGTCGCGGACAACACGGGACAGATCACCGTAATGATCCAAGAGCGCGGCGGGTTTCAAAGCCGCCATATCCTCGCCTGCAGGTCCAAAGGTCACCAGCACCGACGGCACGTTCGCCGCATGGGCAGTCTTTCGGTCAGTCTCGGTGTCTCCCACAAGCAGGCACATGGTCGTATCGCCGCCCGCGCGGCGTACTGTTTCGAAAAAATGCTCTGGGTCCGGCTTGCGCACAGCCAGCGTATCGGCCCCCAGCATCGCGTGAAACCGGTCCCCAACGCCCAACGCAGTCAGCAGTTGATGCGCCAGCGCTTCCGGCTTGTTAGTGCAGATCGCGACCCGGTAGCCAGCGTCTGTCAGCGCTGCGATGGCATCCATCGCGCCGTCATACAGGTAGGTGTGGGCACAGATGGCCTGACTATAGTATTCCAGCAGCGGCTGATATTGCGCATTCACGACATCCTCGTCGGGTACGCCAGCGCGTTCCAAACCAAGCCGCAACATCGCCTTGGCCCCGCGCACGGCGGTCTTCTGATCGCTGTCGGGGCTCAGTTGATCCCCTAACCCCAAATCGCCAAAACAGGCATTGGCGGCGGCGATCAGATCGCCACTGGTGTTCGCCAGCGTCCCGTCCAAATCAAAAACAACCGTTCGCATGCGACTTTCCCCTTGGTAACGGTGGGTCCACTGTTACGAATGGTAAACCTTCGTGACACAGCCCCGTCTTGTAAGCGGGTCAGGAATGGATACAACCCGGCCAAACGACAAATGGGGCAAGCGAAGCACATGACAACAGCATTGATCGTCCTCGCGGCAGGCAAGGGCACTCGGATGAACTCTGATCTGCCCAAAGTTTTGCACCCTCTTGCCGGTGCACCGCTGCTGGTGCACGCGCTTCAGGCAGGTGGCGCCCTCGACCCCGCCCGCACAGTTGTCGTCACCGGGCATGGCGGTGATCTGGTAGAAAAAGCGGCACAGGCGTTTGACGACCGTATCCTTTGTGTCCGCCAGACAGAACAGCTGGGCACGGCCCATGCCGTCGCGCAAGCCCGCCCTGCGCTTGACGGATTTACGGGCAACGCCGTCGTCCTGTACGGTGACACCCCGTTTATCACCGCCGAGACGTTGGAAGCGATGATCGCCGCCCGACAAACCCATGATATCGTCGTATTAGGTTTCGAGGCCGCCGATCCGGGCCGCTATGGCCGCCTTGTGATGGACGGCGACGCCCTACAGTCCATCGTCGAATTCAAGGATGCGGACGCGCCGACGCGCGCCATCACCCTGTGCAACTCTGGCGTAATCTGCGCTGATGCAGACACACTATTTTCCCTGATCGATGCAGTTGGAAACGACAACGCGGCGGGCGAATATTACCTGACTGACATCGTGGGCCTTGCTGGCGCGCGCGGGTTGTCCGCTGGCGTCGTGACCTGCGACGAATCCGAAACCCTTGGCATCAATTCCCGCGCCGAACTGTTTCAGGCTGAACAGCAGTTTCAACGCGCCGCCCGCGCCACGGCGATCGAAGACGGTGTCTTCATACCCGCCCCCGATACCGTCATTTTTGCGCACGACACCTATATCGGCGCGGACGCCCTGATAGAGCCTTATGTCGTCTTTGCGCCAGGCGTCACCATCGAATCCGGCGCTACGATCCGCGCATTTTCCCACCTTGAAGGCTGCCACGTCAGTCGCGACGCTGTCGTCGGCCCCTACGCCCGCTTGCGCCCCGGTGCGGAACTGGCCGAAGGAGCAAAGGTCGGCAACTTCGTTGAAATCAAGAACGCCGTCATCGACACGGGCGCCAAGGTGAACCACCTGACGTACATCGGCGACGCCAGCGTCGGCGCCGGTGCCAATATTGGCGCAGGCACGGTCACCTGTAACTATGATGGCTACTTCAAGCACCACACCACCATCGGCGCGGGCGCATTCATCGGATCCTCTACCATGCTGGTCGCCCCTGTGACCGTCGGTGCCGGTGCGATGACAGGCTCCGGCTCTGTCATCACCCGTGACGTGCCCGCTGGCGATCTGGCATTGGGGCGCGCGGCGCAAGTGAACAAGCCCGGCGTCGCTGCCCGCCTTATGGACAAACTCAAGGCCCTCAAGGCCGCAGCCAAAAAGGGATAACTCCATGTGCGGTATCGTCGGAATTCTCTCTACTCATGAAGCGGCCCCTATTCTGCTAGAGGCGCTCAAGCGTCTTGAATACCGCGGCTATGACAGCGCCGGTATCGCCACGATCCAGAATAACCGTCTCGACCGCAGGCGCGCCATTGGTAAGTTGGTGAACCTGCAGGACTTGCTTGTTCACGATCCGCTGCCCGGGAAGTCCGGCATCGGCCACACCCGCTGGGCCACCCACGGTGCGCCGTCAATCACCAACGCCCACCCGCACCGCGCGGCGGGGGTCGCCGTCGTGCACAACGGCATCATCGAGAATTTTCGCGAACTGCGTGCCTTTCTGGGCGAACACGGCATCACCTACACGACACAGACGGACACAGAAACTGTCGCGCTGCTGGCGCAATACCACCTTGATCTGGGTAAATC
>JAGXIQ010000176.1 GCA_024635625.1 Loktanella sp.
CTGGAATGGATCGCCTATCACCGTCTGATCGGCTTTGATAATATTGTAATCTTTGCCAATGATTGCGAGGATGGCGGCGATACCCTTCTGGAGTCGCTGGATGCGGCAGGCATAGTCAAATATTACGACAATAGCGCCGTGACTGAAGATCTGCCGCGCGATCCTCAAAACCGGGCCTATCGTCGCGCCTTTGCGATGGACCATGTCCGCGAATCCGACTGGATACTGGTCATCGACGCTGATGAATTCTTCAACATTCATGCGGGCGAGGGAACACTGGACGACCTCTTTGCGGCGACCGGACCTGCTGATATCATTTCGGGGACGTGGTGCGTTTTTGGAAACTCTGGCATCATCGATGGCACTGGCGATCTGGTCACTGAAACGTTTTTGCGCTGTGCGCCCAAGGACGTGCAAGTGTCGTTCCGCCATTTTGGGTTGAAATCCTTATTCAGACCCCGACCGGTCCATCGGCTGGGTATTCACCGCCCGTTCTTGAAAAGCGACTATAAGCGCGCAGAAGCCCCCTTGATCTGGCTGAACGGATCGGGACAAAACGTGACAGAAGTCTACCGGACAAAAGGCTGGTCCGCATCGCTGGACACCAAGGGCTATGACCTTTGCCAGATCAATCACTACATGATTAAGTCGAACGCGTTATTCCTGATGAAACGTTATCGCGGAACGGCGAACAGCAAGGATCAGGACCGTGTGAACATTGACTACTATGCCAATTTCAATTCCAACCACACCGAAGATAAAAGTCTGCATCGCTGGTCGTCGCGTATCCGAACCAAGATCAGCCAAATCATGCAGGCACATCCGGACGTCGCCGCAGCCCACGATCATTGCGTCGCCTTTTTTCGCACCAAGATCACGACCCTCGTCGCGGATCTTAAAGCCACCGACCCTGAAGTGACCGCAACACTCTTATCGCAAGAAGCGGTCGATACGCAGATTGCAACAGATCAGGCATGGTTGGCGAAGGCTTACCTAAAAGCAGCGAAAGTGCGCGCAAAGCTTGCCTTGCGACCCACCGAGCCCGTTCTGATGCCAATTTCCCCGCCTGATGCCCCCCCCGATCACAGAGGCGGCGCCAGAATGGCTTTCCGATCTGCGCCGTTCACACCATCGCAAAGGCTTCTACCATGCGGATGACTGCTTTGCGGCGCATATGGTCGAAAGGTCTCAGGCGCAGTTGATTGTCTCTTTCGATAACCTGTCGAACGTCAACGACGCGGGCCTTGCGCGGGATAGTTGGGGCTATGATTTTTTTCGCGACGAAGGCTGGTCACATCTGGGCGTTTTGAACTTTAAGGCGAACTGGTATCGGGACGACGGTTGTTCAATTATTTTCAAAAGCTGGAAAAAGAAGGTCTTTTTTCCCGTTTTGATCATGTTACCCTGACGGGGACATCCATGGGGGCCTATGCTGCTACCGCCTTTGCGCGGTTGATCCCCGGCGCGACAGTGCTGGCTTTCTCGCTGCAATCCACCCTTGCGGCTGACCTTGCGGGGTGGGAAACACGCTTTCCCGCCGGACGTGCGCAGGACTGGGCCGGACGGTTCCGCGATGCGACCGAAGGGCTGTCGGATGCGCGAGAAATCTTTATCGCCTATGACCCGGATATGATTGCCGACCAACGTCATGCGCTGCGTTATAGTGGGGACAACGTGACCTACCTTCAGACGTGGTTTTCGGATCATAAGTAGGCTCTTTTCCTGCGCAGGGCCGATATACTGAAACCGGTGGTGCGTTTAGCTGTGAATGGTCAATTGGACCGTGCCAGTTTCTATCGGCTTTATCGGTCGCGCCGGACCCTGCCGTGGTATGTGAATGCGCTGACCGAAAAGGCGTGTGCGGCTGGACACTTTGCACTGGATGATCGGGCTGTAGAGGCAGTGATCCGCAATGGGCGCGCCCATTTGGGCCGCGCGGTAAAGGCAAAGATCGCGGCCCAGCGTGGGTCGTGACGTGTGGTGGGTCTGCCGTCGCCGCGCGTGGCGTTTAGATATAGAAGGCGATCGTGATGCATGACATGACAACCCTGATCGCCGCCGTGCGCAACGAAGGTCCATTCTTGATCGAATGGGTTGCCTACCATCGTGTCCTTGGCTTTGATAATATTGTGATCTTTGGCGATGACAGCATCGATGGCACCAGCGACCTGCTGGTCGCGCTGGCCGCTAACAATGCTATCATCTACCACCCAAACCCCGGAACCGGTGGCCACCGCAATCGTGCGTATGAAAAAGCTTTCGCTCTGCCGCTCGTGGCCGATGCGGACTGGGTCATGACTCTGGACACGGACGAGTTCCTGAATGTCCACATTGGCGGCAACCGATTGCCCGACCTTCTGGCGCGGGTCGCGGATGCCGACGCGATTAGCCTGCCGTGGCGGCTGTTCGGCCATGCAGGCATCACTGCCTTCGAAGACAGCCCGGTGCTGGGTCGTTTCGTTCAGGCTGCTCCTTTGGACCTTTCGGTCAGTGACAGGCAATACGGCCTCAAAACCCTTGTGCGGCCACGTGCTGCAAAAGGGCTTGGCCCGCACCGCCCTGTTATCGCCGACGGCCGAACAGCAGACGATACGCTCTGGGTGAACGGGTCCGGGAACGATGTAACCGCAAACCTGATTTCTGGCGGTTGGAAGGCCAGCCCCGACACCGCCGGCTATGATTTAGCCCAGATCAATGCCTATGCTGTCCGCAGTTCCGAGGTTTTCGCGCTGCACAACTTACGCGCACCGCCCCTTGGATCAAAACCGACCAGTTCTGCCATGGCGGATTTCGTCAACCTGAATACCAATCATGAGACCGATCAAAGCATCTCGGACCTCAAGTCATCGGTCGAGGACGAAATCACCCGCTTGTACACGCTGCCCGGCGTCGCTGCAGCGCATACTGCCTGCGTCCAAAGCACTGCCGCGTTGATCGCCACGATGCGGCAGACTAGCGCGCTGGATCCCGACGATCCGATCACAAAGGTCTGCGACCGCGACGACGCCAAACAGCTGTTGCGCGATCAGCAAGCGTTGCTTGCCTGTGCTCGTACAACTGGACGCGAAGCGCCCGAACGTCCGACCACCACTGTTATCGATACTGCCGACATCGCGCCGCGCTGGTTGGCGGACCTGCGCCGCTCTGACTTTCGCCGGGGATGGTACCAGTCTGACACCAGTTTTGCGGTGCAGTTTACCCAGCGCGATCCTAAGGTACTGGTTGTGTCCTTTGATAACCTGTCGACGGTCAATGACGCGTCCCTTGCGCGCGAAGCGTGGGGCTATGGGTTCTATGCGGCCGAGGGTTGGTCGCATATGGGCGTCATGGCTTTTGAAAAGAACTGGTACCGCGACGACGCCCTTTTCGATCTGATGGAGGCGCAGAATGACCTTTTTGCCCAATTTGACACTGTCGTCATGACCGGCACATCGATGGGGGCCTATGCCGCGACTGCCTTTGCCGATTTGGCACCGGGGTGTACTGTGCTAGCCTATTCACCGCAGGCCACCCTTGATCAGAAACGTGTTCCTTGGGAAAAGCGCTTTGGAGGTGGTCGACGGCAGGATTGGTCTGGGCGGTACGCCAATGGACCGGATTACTGTGGTCAGGCATGCAATGTCTTTATCGTCTACGACCCCTATTTTGAACCGGACCGCCGCCACGCAGAGCTTTATACTGGGGGCAACGTCGGTCATCTCAAAATCTGGTATGCCTCTCATAAGTCGGCGCAATTCATGCGCCGGGCTGATATCCTTAAACCCGTGATGCAAGAAGCCGTCGCCGGCACCCTGACCGCCGCGCGCTATTATGCCTTGCTGCGATCCCGGCGCGAACTGGTCTGGTATCACGAAGGGCTGGCCGACCATGTTTTGGCGGGCGACCATCCCCGTCTTGCAGACTTGTTGGCCGACCATCTGGATTTCAACGACCGTGCTGGTCTGGCAAGTGCTGTTCGCGAACGGTTAGCTGGCGAAGGCTAAACAAGGGGACGGTGCCGTCTTTGTCACTTTGCGACGCGGACTGTGCTACGTGCCTTGCGCCATATAGGTCACCCGCCCGCCGCAGATCGTCAGTGCGATGCTTGCGGCGCTTTTGTCTTCGGCCAACCCTTCTAATACGCCGTCGATCAGACATAGGTCCGCGTCGAAACCGACATGCAAGGCACCGCGCCGATCCTCTGCAAAGTCTGCATAGGCACCGCCCATGGTATAGGCCGTCAGGCATTCGTCTAAAGTCAGCCGTTGGTCCGAAAGACCTGCCGCCCAAGGCTGCCGGGTCAGCGCGCAGTGGATCCCGTAAAGAGGAGAGATCGGCGACACTGGCCAATCGCTGCCGAAGGACAGCGGGACGTTACGATCAAGGATCATTCGCCAAGGAAAGGCAGTTGCCCAGCGTTCCTTCCCCATGATCGAGACGGTTGGTTCCATCGGCAGTCCACCCGCGCCGGGTGGATGCAGCGGCTGCATCGACGCGATTAAGCCTAATGGCTTCAACCGGTCGAGATCCAGCGCGGTTATCGCCTCGATATGTTCGATCCGGTGGCGAGCATCGCGAGGGCCATTGGCCGCCCGTGCCGCGGCATATCCATTGATGGTGGCAGCGACGGCCCCGTCTCCGACTGCATGGGTCGTGATCTGCAAACCTCGGGCATCAGCGGCAATGCAGATGTCGGCAAAGACCTCTGGCGCGATGAGCGGTTGTGACCGAAAGCCGGGCTTATCGGGGTAATCGCTGGCGGCCAAGGCGGTCCACGTATCCCAGACACCGTCCATGAACATTTTGACACGACCGAAGTGTAGCCACCCAGGCACCTCTGGTCCGAATGCGTCGAGCATGGCAAGCCCTGCAGCCCCGTCATTGTCAATCAGCCGCAAAGGTAGGCTGACGCGCACTGGCATTTCGCCTGCCAGTGCCAGATCGCGCATAAGATCGGCCTGATAGGCGTTGCCGTCCATGTTGATGGCGCTGGTGATACCGTGGGCCGCGCAATAGTCACCAGCTTTGCAGATTACGCTGCGATCAAAAGCGCGATCAGCCTCTTCCACAGGACCGGTCGTGCGATAATCCAGCCCGTCGCGCCCCTTTAGCCGGGACAGCATATTGACCCGGTTCATGGCGGCGAACTCCCGCAACTCTCCAGTCGCAAGGCCGTCTTCGCCCATCACGACTTCGGCTTCTGGACCTACGTCGGCCCCGTGCAGGATGCCGGCCTGCAAAAGCGCCGCGGTATTAGCCCAAGCGCAGTGCAGATCGATCGACATCATGCAGATCGGCCGGGATGGACTGATCCGGTCCAGTATGTGGCGATCAGGACGATGCGCGCCAAAAATGGTGTAGTTCACTGAAAAGGCGTAAAGAATGTCGTCGCCCGGGTGCTGTGCCGCGAAAGTCTTAAATGCTGCGTTAACGGCGTCGAACCCAAAGGTCGCCCCAAGGTCCAGCATGGTCAGCGTCGCCCCACCCATGAATAGGTGCAAGTGACTTTCGATAAAGCCCGGCATCAACTCGCGTCCCGCCGCATCGATGACCTGCGTGTCCGGCCCAATGTGGGCACGGATTGTCACGTCGTCGCCTAACGCCACAATGATGCCGTCGTGCACAGCGATTGCGGTGGTCCCCGCGGATGCAAACAGGTCGCGTGTACGGGCATTCAGGATCAACAGGTCGGCTGGCATCGAACGCTCCGCTTTGGGGTCAATGCATCCTGCCTATTGCCGTCGCGGTGTCCAGATCGGTGACGCAAGACAATGACAGTAATACGGGCGTACTTCGTTACACCTTCGTCGCAGATGAATGCGCCGCCGCTTTACAGCAGGCACCGCGCCGATCAGGATTAAGATTGGACCGATCGTGCCGTCGGTCCCCCTTTTTCGGTGCCCCGCATGAGCGATCTGGACCATGTCAAGGAAATCGAGCGCACCCTGAGCGGCGAGAGCAGCCAGCGTGATCCGTTGGTGCGTGCATCGTGGCTGCGCTGCATCGAGGATTATGGTATGGATCCGGCGCGCAGGGCTGCCGCCCATATCATCACAGATACCAAGTTCCGCGAACACCGTGATCAATCTGAACGGTTAATCGCCACTGCGCGGTCCGGGCTTCAGGCGCTGTTTAGGCAGGTCGCAGGGCAGAATTATGTGCTGCTTTTGTCCGACGCAGACGGAATCTGCGTCGACTTCTTCGGCGACCCGCAGTTCGAAAATGACCTGCGCAGCGCGGGCCTGTCGTTAGGGTCCGACTGGTCAGAGAATCTGGCAGGCACCTGCGGGGTCGGGTCGTGCATCTATACCGGTCAGCCCGTCACTGTGCACCAAAGCGACCATTTTGGTATGGATCATATTGGCCTGTCCTGCACGGCCGCGCCGATTTACGACAGCTTGGGTCAGCTGGTGGCGGTGCTTGATATCTCTCTTCTGCGTTCGCCGTCGCCCAAAACGAGCCAGACGCTGGCGATGAACCTTGTGACCGCTTCGGTGCGCCGGATCGAGCTTGCAAACCTGATGGCCGCCAACCGCCGCGACTGGGTCTTGCGGATCGCTGGCCATCCGGAGTTTTTGGATGTCGACCCAGAGGCCGCCGTCGCACTGGATGGCACGGGCCGTATCATCGGCCTGACCCACGGGGCCGAAGCGATGATGAATGAAGGGCAGGGTGCGCCGCTGCTGGGTCAGCGGATTCAAAGCGTGCTGGACCTTGCCATCGACGATCTACCGGATCTGATGCGTGATCGCCCGACAGAGGATCGGCTGATCCGCCTGCGCGACGGTGGTGCGCTGTTCGCCCATGCAATCGCGCCACAGGCGCTGCGTATGGTTCTGCCGGTCAAGACCAAAGCCGCCCGTCCGCGCAGCCCGCTGGCGCATTTCGCCGGGGCTGATCCGGCGCTGTCGCAGACCCTGCACATGGCTGAACGGCTTGCTGCCACAGACGTACCGCTGTTGATCATGGGCGAGACTGGTACCGGGAAAACGCGGTTTGCACGGGCCATCCATACTGTCGCAGGTGGGGGGCGTATCCTATTGACGCTGGACTGCGCGACGCTGGATGCCGCGACTTTCAACGCGGCCATTGGTAACCTTAGTAGCACCCGCGCGACCCTTTTGCTGCGCGGGGTTGAGGGGCTGACCCCCGCCGTGCAGCCGCATGTCATCGCCGCTCTTGATCGGCACGAACAACTTAGGGCGATATCTACTGCCCGTGACGATGTGGCGGTGCGGTTGGACGCTACGCTGTACTTTCGGCTGGTTGGTGCGACACTTGCCTTGCCGCCGCTGCGACTGCGGCGGGATTTTGACTGGCTGCTGGACCGCCTGCTGCGCCAACGCACGGCGACCACGCCACGCCTGTCAACTGCCGCCCGCGCGGCATTGGCGAGCCGCGCATGGCCGGGCAATATTAGAGAGTTGGAGCGGGTACTGGACGTGGCACTTGCGACGACTGCCGGAGGCACTCTGGATCTGTCCGATTTCCCCGCGCCGCCGCAGTCCGATCCCGAGGACGATACCGCTGCGTTCGAGGCGCTGCTGGAGGCTTGCGGTTGGAATATGGCACAGGCGGCACGGCGGTTGGGCGTTGATCGGTCCACAGTGCTGCGTCGGATGCGTAAGGTCGGATTGCGCGTACCGAGTTGACAACCGCGTTGCACGACTTTGTTGCGTGGCGCAACATCCCGCCTTGCGACGCTCATTTTTTTCTGCCCGATCACATGGCACCTGTTCTCAGACAGCCCGCGCCCCGTATCCTTTCCCAAGCAGAATTCTTGGGAGGAGATACCATGCTTGATACGACCATTGCAGACCAGACACAGACCTTTCTGGATGATTTCGGCGCTGCACTTGCCGCCGGTGACGTGGACCGCGCGTCGGGGATGTTTCTTGACGACAGCTACTGGCGCGACCTTGTGGCCTTTACGTGGAACTTAAAAACGGTCGAAGGCCCGGCCGGCGTGCGTGATATGTTGAGCAGCCAACTAGCACAGGCCAAGCCGTCCGACTTTAAGCTACAAGAGGGTGAAATCCCCGCAGAGGACGGCGGCGTTACGACCGCTTGGATCACCTTCGAGACCGCGTATGGCCATGGTTGGGGTCTGCTGCGCCTGAAGGACGGCAAAATCTGGACCCTACTGACAGCGTTGCAGGAATTGAAAGGCTTCGAGGAGCCTAAGGGCAATGCCCGCCCGATGGGGGCGGAACATGGGGCGCAGAAAGACCGCAGTAGTTGGAAGGAACGTCGTGATGCGGAAGAGCGGACCTTAGGCTATGACATCCAGCCCTATACCGTCATTATCGGCGGCGGCCAAGGCGGCATCGCGCTGGGCGCGCGGCTGCGGCAGTTGGGTGTCCCCACGATCATCATCGAAAAGAATGACCGTCCCGGTGACAGCTGGCGGCACCGCTACAAGTCCCTGTGCCTGCATGACCCGGTCTGGTACGATCACCTGCCCTACATCAAATTTCCCGACAACTGGCCCGTCTTTGCCCCAAAGGACAAGATTGGCGATTGGCTAGAGATGTACACCAAGGTGATGGAGCTGAACTACTGGACCCGGTCCGAAGTCACCTCTGCCAGCTATGATGCTGACACCGAAACGTGGACTGTAGTAGTTGATCGCGACGGCGAAAAGGTGACGTTAAAGCCCACCCAACTGGTGCTGGCCACCGGCATGTCAGGCAAGAAGAACATGCCGACCTTCCCCGGACAGGATCGTTTTAAAGGCACGGTCCAGCATTCCTCCGAACATGCAGGGCCAGATGAATGGGAAGGTAAAAAGGTCGTTGTCATCGGCTCTAACAACTCTGCCCACGATATCTGCGCGGCGTTATGGGAAAATGGCGCGGACGTCACGATGGTGCAGCGGTCCTCTACCCATATCGTGCGTTCTGATACTTTGATGGATATCGGTCTTAGCGCGCTTTACAGCGAGGAAGCGGTCGCCAGTGGCATGTCGACGGAAAAGGCTGACATGATTTTTGCGTCCTTGCCTTACCGGATTATGCATGAATTCCAGATCCCGCTGTATGACCAGATGAAGGAACGCGACGCGGACTTTTATCAAGGGTTGCGGGATGCCGGTTTTCAGCTGGATTTTGGCGACGACGAGTCGGGCCTGTTCATGAAATATCTGCGGCGCGGGTCGGGCTATTACATTGATGTCGGTGCTAGCCAGTTGATCATCGACGGTAAGGTCAAACTGGTGCAGGGTCAGATGAAAGAATTCGTCACTGATGGCGTAATCCTTGCAGACGGAACCAAGCTAGAGGCGGACCTTGTCGTCCTTGCCACCGGCTACGGCTCTATGAACGGTTGGGCTGCCGATCTGATTAGCCCAGAAGTAGCGAATAAGGTCGGCAAGGTCTGGGGCTTGGGGTCGGATACGACCAAGGATCCGGGACCTTGGGAAGGCGAGCAGCGCAACATGTGGAAGCCGACCCAGCAGGATCGTCTGTGGTTCCACGGCGGCAACCTGCACCAATCGCGGCACTATTCGCTGTATCTTGCGTTGCAATTGAAAGCGCGGATGGAGGGGCTGGAAACCCCTGTTTATGGCTTACAGGAAGTCCATCACAAAGGCTGAATTTGTCCGGCCCGTCGTTCCCGCGGCGGGTCGGATGGTCATTCGGATGCCTGCTGTGGCTACAACCATGGCGCGATGCCGCAACTTATGCGCAATTTATTGGCAGAGGTTAACCTTTCGCGGAATCCTGCCGAAGTTGACGTATTGGAAGTAAAGAGTTGTCACAAAACCCCTGTAGCTTTTTGATTAAACGGAAAAACAAGAAGCCAGCGGGAGTGACGCAAAATGACGAAACCACTGAAGATCGGCCTCTTTTTTGGGGGATTTGGCCCTAATTCATTGTTTGGAACGGATCGGCGCGATCTGATGTTCGGTGGGTTCGGCGCAGATACAATCGACGCCGGCGCCGGAGATGACATTGTTTTCGGCGGTTTCGGAGACGACACCGTTCTTGGCGGTGCGGGCAGTGATACAATCTATGGCGGATTTGGCACGGATACGGCGGTCTACGAAGGCGGCGTTGATGACTACGACTGGGACATTAAACCGGCGCGGGGGGCCAGCCCGGTGCAGGTCACGATCGCCGATCTGAATGGCGATACCGACCGCCTGAATGGGGTTGAGAGGCTGTATTTTGCTGCCGACGATTACACTGCTGATCTGACCGGTCCTAATAACGCAGTTTTGGCACGGGACGATGCGGCGATGGCCACTGCCGACGCCCCGACGCTATTGGCAGGGCTTACGGCAAATGATTTTGACTTTGATGGGGATACACTGCGGATTACCGCGATCGACACGACGAGTTTAATTGGCTCTGCCAGCCTGAACGGCGACGGCACCATCAGCTATGACGCACAGGGGGCTTTTGACAGTCTGAAAGACGGCGAAACGGCGACTACCACGTTAAGCTACACTGTCACCGATGGGCGTGGCAGCTTTGACACGGCCACAGTTACGATCACCGTGACTGGCGTGAACGACGCCCCTGCGCTGGCGCTATCCGACACGGCCATATCGGAAAATAGCGTTGCGGTGCTGACGGCTGCAGCGACAGATGCGGACGGCGACGCCCTGACCTACACAATCTCTGGCGACGACGCGGCCTTGTTTGTGATTGACCCCGCGACAGGTGTGCTGGCCTTTGCGACGGGTCCCGATTTTGAAGCCCCCGCCGACGCGGACGGTGATAATATCTACGCCGTGTCTGTCATAGCGACCGATGCAGGCGGATTGTCGGCGACATCTGACATCAACGTCACCGTAACAGACGTCGACGAGACGACGGTCTTTTTGAACGAAATCCACTACGACAATTCAGGCTCTGACGTTGGCGAGTTTATTGAACTGGCTGGGGTCGCGGGCACCGATCTGACGGGGTGGTCGCTGGTCCTTTATAACGGCAGCAATGGCGAGGTTTACGAGACTGTCACTCTATCCGGTAACCTGTCGGGGACCGAGGGTCAGGGCTATGTGGCCGTATCAATCGCGGGTATTCAGAACGGGGCGCCCGATGGCTTTGCCTTGATCAATGCCACCGATCAGGTCGTTGAATTTTTGTCCTACGAAGGCACCCTGACGGCGATCGAAGGGCCGGCCGCTGGTCTGACCTCTAGCGATATCGGCGTTGCCGAAAGTTCGGGCACGCCAGAGGGCTATTCCCTCGCAAGGCAAGCGGACGGCACATGGGCAGCGCCGGCACCAGCAACGCCAGACGCTGATAATGTGACACCACCAGCACCGCAAATCGCGTCCTTCATTAACGAAATTCATTACGACGATGCTGGTGCTGACGAAGGCGAGTTTATTGAAATCGCTGGCCCTGCTGGCGGCGACCTGACCGGGTGGACGCTAGTGGCCTACAACGGCAACGGCGGTAGTGCTTACGATACCGTTGTTTTGACCGGCACATTGTCCGGCACGACGGGCGAAGGCTATCTGGTCGTCGATATCGCGGGGCTGCAAAACGGCGCACCTGACGGTGTGGCGTTGGTCGATGGTAATGGTGCCGTGGTTGAATTCCTGTCCTACGAAGGCAGCTTTACAGCAACTGACGGCCCCGCCGCCGGGGTGATATCCGATGATATTGGCGTGTCCGAAACCGGCAGCGAAACAGAAGGTTTGTCGCTGCAACGCTTGGATGACGGTACGTGGGCTGGGCCCATCGCGGAAACACGTGGGACCGACAACACACCAAACATCGCGACCCAGATCAACGAAATCCACTATGATAACATCGGCACCGACGCGGGAGAGTTCATCGAGATCGCGGGGGCCGCAGGCACCGACCTGACCGGTTGGTCGCTGCAGTTTTATAACGGCAACGACGGCAATACTTACGCGACGATCGCGCTGAATGGGGTTCTGTCAGGGACCACGGGGCAGGGATACTTATCAGTCGATGGGCCTTCGGGTGGGATTCAAAACGGCGCCCCCGACGGGGTTGCGCTGGTGGATGATACTGGCACGGTCGTAGAATTTTTGTCCTATGAAGGGACTATGGTCGCCGCCAACGGTTTCGCCGCTGGATTGACATCTACCGATATCGGCGTGGTCGAAGGTTCCGATACGTCTGTCGGTTTTTCGGTGCAGCGGCAGGATGACGGAACGTGGGCCGCGCCCGCGGCGTCCACCCGCGACGCCGCCAACGGCGCAGATGCGCCGCCACCACCACCGCCAGAACCGGGAGAGACGACGCTGATTTCGACCATTCAGGGAAACGGGTTCGAAAGCGCTTTGGTCGGTCAGACTGTCACGGTCGAGGCCATCGTGACCAAAGTGGAAGCTAACGGATTCTACCTTCAGGAACAGGACGCTGACGCCGATGGGGATGCGGCAACATCAGAAGGCATCTTTGTCTTTACCGGCGATACGCCAAATGTCACGGTTTCTTACGCGGCGACGGTGACTGGGATCGTTGGCGAAAACTTTGGATTTACCCAAATCACCGCGCAGACCTTCCAGATGGTCGGTGCACTTGCTGCACTTCCGACTGCCGCTGCTTTGTCGCTGCCCATTGCGGCAGATGCCGTATTGGAATCGGTCGAAGGTATGCTCGTCACACTTGATATTGGCACAGCTGATGCGCCATTGCAGGTGATCGAGACGTTCGAGTTGGGCCGCTTCGGCGAGATTGTGGTGTCTGAAGGGCCGCAGTTTCAGCCCACGCAGCTTTACGACGCACAAACCGAGGCGATTGAAATCGCGGTTTTGCAGGCAGCGAACGCCGCGAACCGTTTAACCATTGATGATGGCAATTCGGCGCAGAACCCGACGTCCTTTGGTTACATTCCGAATACGACGGCGGGTGACAACGGTGACGGCATCCTAGGCGCAAATGATGATCTGTCCCAGGGCGGTACCTTGCGGATTGGCGCACAAATTACGGCGCCTGTGACTGGGGTCATGACCTATAACTTTAGTGAATATAAGCTGGTAACGACGGAGGTTCTTCAGATTGACCCAGCCACAAATACCGACGCGCGCGAACCGGCACCTGCCGACCTAGGCGGCACCTTGCAGGTGGCCAGCGTCAATGCGCTGAACTACTTCACGACGCTGGCGCAGGACGATTCAAACGCTAGGGGAGCCTTGACGCCAGAAGATTTCGTGCGCCAGACCGACAAGTTGGTCAACGCCATAACGGCTTTGGACGCCGATATTATCGGCCTGCAAGAGATCGAAAATAATGGCTTCGGCGACGGCTCTGCCATCGCCACGCTGGTCGAGGCGCTGAATACCCGTGCGGGCGGCGAGGTCTATGCCTTTGTCGATCCGACGGGTACGGGCAGCACCATTGGCACCGACGCGATCACAACCGGCCTGATCTATCGTATAGACGCTGTAGATGTCGTGGGTTCTGGTATTTACGAATACGACGACGGCGGTACACAGCGAAACCGGCCCACCGTCGCAGCACTATTCGAAGATGCCAACGGCGAGCAGATCACCATCGCCGTCAATCACTTCAAGTCCAAAGGCGGTAGCGGCACGGGTGGCGACGCAGATATCGGTGACGGGCAGGGGAACTTTAACGAAACCCGCACCAATGCCGCAAACCAACTGACGGAATGGCTGGCCTCTGATCCTTTTGGTACTGGTGATCCAGACTTCCTGATCATCGGTGATCTGAATGCCTACGGCAAAGAAGACCCAGTCCAAGCGATCGAGGATGCGGGCTACACCAGTTTGCTAAGCTCTTTGATCGGTGAAGATGCCTTTAGCTATACCTTCGACGGGCAACGTGGTGCGCTTGACCAAGCGTTGGCCAGTGCATCGCTAGAGTTGCAGGTGACAGGGATTACAGAATGGCACATCAACTCTCTTGAACCCAGCCTGCTGGGGTATTCGACCCAGTTTACCGATGCAGGATGGTACAATGGATCTGATCCCTATTCGGCATCTGATCACGATCCACTGCTGATTGGATTGGACTTGCGCACCGTCAACGAACTGAACGCTTAAACAGATCGATCCCGTCTGACCAAACGATGGCCCCCAATGTCAGGTTGGGGGTCGTTTTGATGTTGTCTGAATAAAAAACGCGATGCTGTCTGCAGTTTATTGATGCGTTGTGCCGCCCATGGGCTGTGGCCTCCCAGAGGCGTGGTGGCGTGATTCCGGGCTTTCCTAGGAAAAACGACCCAATCTTTAACGAAATGCCTTTGGTCGCGCGTTAAGGACATGGACGTCTTGAAGGAATGCCAATCCCCAAACCAACGAAGCGGACGTAGCTAGTTTCGGGGTCAACCTTGCCTCTGGCGCGAACGCCGTTGATATGGCCGCCGCCGTCCGAGAGGCATTGGCGGGATTGTCCGGCGCGCTACCCGACGGGGTCAACATCGCTTACGCCTACGACACGTCGCCCTTCGTCGAACTTTTGATTGAAAAAGTTGAGCATACGTTGCTAGAGGCAATTGGCCTCGTGTTTCTTGTCATCTTGATCTTTTTGCAGAACTGGCGCGCGACGCTGATACCTATCATCGCCGCGCCGATCGTGTTGCTGGGCACCGTTGGTGGGCTGGGGGTGCTGGTTTATTCGAACAATACGCTGACGATGTTCGCGATGGTTCTGGCCATAGGCCTGCTGGTCGACGACGCATTCGTCGTGGTGGAAAACGTGGAAAGGGTGATGAGGGAAGACGGCCTTGAGCCCGTTGAGGCCACGGAAAAGAGCATTACACAGATCACTGGGGCGGTGATCGGCATCACGCTGGCTCTGTCGGCGCTCTTTTTGCCGATGGCATTTTCCAGCGGGTCCACCGCCGGGTGGCTTCATAAATAATGGTTTTGGCGCTACAACCAATGGCTATGCCAGCGCGTTGCGCCGCATTCTTTTGCGACCCTTTGCGATACTGATTGTATTGGCTGCGGTCGGGGTGGGTGCTTGGCAGATCCATACCCGGCTCGGTTCATCGTTTTTGCCGCAAGAATATCAAGGCCTACTGATGACCATTATCACGCTCAATGAAGGGCCCTAGACTGCCTCGACCCTCGCCAAGGTCGAAAAGGTAGAAGCGTTTTTGCTGAACGACAAATCAGAAGCGACATTCGTCGCTATGGGCTTTGGCTTTGGTCACTCTGGCCAAAACCAAGCGATGATCTTTTCCAAGTTGCGCGACTTTGATGAACGGACGGACGCTAAACTATCGGCTTCCGCGATCGCCGGACGCGCGAATGCGAAGTTCGAACGCGACCGTGCTGGACGCATATTGATCGTCCAGCCTCCGGCGTTTCAGGGCCTCGGCAACTCTTCCGGTTTCTCGATGTACCTTTTGGATCAATCGGGTGCCGGGACCGCTGCTCTTTTTGCCGTCGCTGAAAACTTGATCGATCTGGCTGAAGCTGACGGCCGTGCTACTGGCCTGCGTACCGGCGCGTCAGGGGATGATACCGCCCTGAAGCCGACGGCGTGTCGTCGGGCGACGCAATGGATGCAATGGAAGAACTGGTTGCCGAGATGCCGGGCAGTTGGGGCGTCGCGTTGACGGGCCTATCGTATCAGGAACGTCAGTCCGGGTACAAGGCACCGTATTTGTACGTCCTTTTGATGTTGGTTGTTTTTCTGTGTTTAGCAGCCCTTTAGGAAAGCTGGGCCATCTCGCTGTCGGTCGTCCTGGCCGTTCCGGTCGGTGTGCTCGGTGCGCTGGTTGCCACGTGCCTATTTAGGCAGTCCTTTAAGGTGGGATTGCTTACGGCTATAGGTCTGGCAAACAAGAACGCCATCCTCAACGTCGAATTCGCGCGAGAATTAGAGGTGGAGTGCCGAACCGCTGCCCAAACGGCGCTAGAGGCAGCCCGCGAGCGCTTGCGCCCAATCTTTGATGACGTCATTGGCATCAATTCTTGGCGGGACACCCTTAGCGCTAGCGACGGGGCCCTAAATGCCATTGGTGTCGGTGTAATGGGCGGGATGCCGTCAGCCACGGCCATCGGCAGCTTTATGGTGCCGTCATTATACGTCATCGGTCGGCATTTCGCGAAAAAGCCTTTGGATATGGCGGCCGATGACACGGTATCTACAACCGTGACACAGGCCTAGTGTTCTGAGTCTGACGCTTCCTACCTGTTTCCCCTGATTTCATCGAGTGCGTTGAGTGCTCGGCGTTCCCTGGTGAGAATGTCCCGAGCGGTTTTGGTCCACCTGAAGGGTTTGGGCTTCTCGTTGTGCTGCGCCA
>JAGXIQ010000023.1 GCA_024635625.1 Loktanella sp.
CACCAAGTATCTCGACAGCTATCTCAGATGGTTTCATCTCGCAGTGCTTCCAAGGCAGCCAACACCACGCGCAGTCCTCGCCGCAGCAGCAGGTATCCTGCCGGTTAGACCATGTGCATAGCTAATGCGAATTGAGCCTTCCCTTAAGGCCAGCCGCGACGCTTTTGTCAGGACGCCTGCCCGCGCGACGCCTCAATCCGCAAGCGTGGTCCGTCGCGCATTGCGCCCCGCAGACGACGCGACACCGTGTCGATCAGCAGCGTCAGCACGACCGACACGGCAAGCAGCGCCACAACCCGATCCATACGCAGCGTCGCTACATTTGTCTGAATGTAGAAGCCGAGTGTACCGATCCCCAGCAGCCCCATGATTGCGCTATCGCGCAAAATGATTTCCCAACGATAAAGGCAAAGCGCCCAGGACGCACCCGAAAGCCGTGGAAACAAGTCCCATGCCCAAAGTGTCACCCCACGTGGCGCATCCACACGCTGCGGCAGCCCACTCGCCTGTCGCCCCAACAGGTGGGCAATGATCGCGCCGTTGTGTAAGCCCAATGCAAGGGCAGCCGGCAGCATCGACGCTCCCAACACTTGCAAAAGTACAAAGGCCAGCATGTAATCGGGGATTGAGCGTAGCAGGACTAACACGCCATGACCGATGACCGCCCCCACCCGCCCTACGACGTCCGGCACAATGGCAGGAAAAGCAATGGCGGCAAGGAACGCCGCCAAGGCCAGCGCGATTTGCGATAGGATTAACGTCGCTAAGGCCCCCGGCAGGGCCTGCATAACAAAGACCTTCTCCAGCCAGTCACCCCACGCCGCCCCTGTCCGCGCTGGCGCAGGAACGATGGTGGTCAGGAAACGCCAGACCGCGCCATCGCCCATCGGCGGGGTCGCCACCAACGCTAGCGCGATGACAGAGGCCGCCAGAAATAGCGGTACCAGCCGCCAGATCACCCACTGCCGAAGCGGCAGGATCAGCGCCAGAAATAGCGCAAGCACCGCAGCCGCTTGCCCGTATTGTGCCTGTTTAAAGGCTGTTTCCAGCTGAAAGCCCAGTGTCGGCAAACCGATAAATCCCAGCACGGCAGAGGAACGCAATCCGCATTCTAATCGGTAGAGGGTATAAGTCCGCATCATTGGCAAGACCTGCGGCAGACGCACCCACAGCAAACGCGTCAGCGCAGGAACTACCTGCGGCAAGGGCGCCACGCCGGGGGCATCTTCCAGATATTCAGCAAAGACCTTTGCGAAGATACCCGCATAGGGCAGCCCGATTGCCAATACGCCGGTCAGGGGCGACAGCCCCGTGACGCTCAGCAACAGCAAGGCCCAGAATAATTCGTGGACGGCGCGGATCGTGATGCAGAACAGACGCACCGGAGTCAGGCGATAAAATGGCGCAAGTATCAGCCCCGCGACAGCCCCTAGTCCCACACCACAAAAAGCAAAAGCGACGGTCAGTCCAGTCGCGCGAAGCAATCCACCGAGGTCGCTGAAATCCGGATGCAAAAGACCGCGCCCAATGGCAGTCAGCGTCAGCCACGGATCGGGTCGCACAGCACCAAGATCTGCAAAGAATAGCGCTAGCAGCGTTAGCAGGGCAAAGCCCGCCAGAACATGCCGCCTGCGGATCACCGGTACAGCGCCAGCAAATCGGACTCGGTCAAGTCAACGGCAGGGGCATCCAGTACAATACCCCCGGCCCGTATGCCAATAATTCGGGTCGCAACGCGCAGGGCCTGATCGACGTCATGAAGTGCCAGCACTGAAGTAGAAAAACGTTCTGCCAGCCGATCCAGTAACGCGGCCCCTTGCGCTGGGTCCAGTGCCGTCACCGGCTCATCCCCGAGCACAATATCGCCGCCGCGCAACAGGGCGCGTGCCAGTACCACCCGTTGACGCTGCCCGCCTGACAACTGCGCCACAATGCGCCGCCCCTGGCTACCAAGCCCTACCATCGTCAGCACATCCTCAACTGCGGCGCGCTGGCGGGCATCCGGCCAAACTAGCGTACGCAGGTTGCGGGCCGTACTGTGATCGTCCAGTACGCCCATCCAGACGTTGTGGAACACCGATAAAGCCCCAACCAGCCCGTGGTCCTGCGGAATAAGCGCTACTTTTACTGCCAGACGGTCATGCAGCGTGGCCAAAAGTGTGCTTTTTCCCACACCGCTGCGCCCTAGCAGGGCAATGCGTTCGCCCTGCCATACGTGCAGCGATACATTCCGCAACACCGCCTGCCCGCCCCAGCCAAGTGTCTGGTCCGTCAGGGCGAACAGTGGCGCAGTCATCAGTCGATCAGGTCCAGTGCGCGGGCCGTATCGACGATAGGCTGATACAGCGCGTCGTCCGCCGGGATGAAAGCACTGCGTGGGAAGGATTCGAGCAAGGCCGCGTCGTCCATGCCGATAATCGCTGCCTGCACCTTGTCTGCAAAGCCTTCGCCAAAGCTTGCGTCAACATCGCCACGGATCGTCCAGTTGTAATCAGGATAAGGCCGCGTTTGCCAAATGATGCGGGTCTGCGCCGCCTAGGGCGCGCCTTCGGCAACCGCAGCGTCATAGACCGTGTAGTTCAGCGCACCCACGTCATAAGCACCCGAAGCAACCAGCCGGAGCGTTTGCCCATGATCGCCGGAAAATCCGACGTTGGAAAACAATGCCTCGGGCGCTTGCCCCGTATTTTCGCGGATCCAATAGTCAGGCATCAACCGACCAGAGGTCGAGGTTTCGGCCCCGAACGTAAAGCTGCGTCCTGCCATGTCGGGAAACGCTTCGGACACGGACAGGTCGGTTTCCGCATTAGCGATAAAATAGGTGACAAACGCCTCGTCCTCGGCACCCTGCGCAATGGCGTGAGAGTCCGGGACCGCGATGCGCGCTTGCACACCCGATAGTCCACCGAACCAGCCTAGCTGGATCTGGTCGTTGGTAAATGCGGTGACGGCGGCAGCGTAGCTTTTGACCGGCACATATTGAACATCGACGCCCAGTGTATCGGACAAATAGGTGGCGACCGCCCCGAAGCGTTCTACAAGGCGCGATTCATCATCGGGAATGGCCGAAAAATACAGCGTCTCGGCCGAAAGCGGCTGGGCCGAAAGCAGGGCGAGGGTGAGGAGGATATTGCGCATGCGGGGGATCCGATTTTGTGCTGTTGTTGCCCTACCGCAGCGTAACGAAGGATGCCAGTTTACAATTTAGGCACTCGACGAACTCCGAATTGTCCGCTTGGTATGTGCTGACATCCAAATCGTGACGCGAAATCTAGAAGCGATATATCGAATTATTGCTATGATCTGATGGCAACAAAATCAACAATTCGGCAAGCAGTTCAATAGGAAACACTTCTCGGTCATCCAATCGATAGCCGCATCGCCCAGAGTGATCTTACCGCAGCGCGGTCTTTAGGATTTTGCCATTTGCGTTGCGTGGCAATGGGTCGATTACGAACTCGAATGTATCGGGTATCTTGTAATCCGATAGCCGCGCCCGGCAGTGGACACGCAAATTATCTGCATCCGGCACAGCTCCGGCAACCAGTCGCACGACGGCATGTGTCTTTTCGCCCAAGACAGGACAGGCCCGACCGACAACAGCCACTTCCTCTACGTTGTCGTGAAACGACAGCGCATTTTCGACTTCGGCAGAATAGACCTTATAGCCGCCGCGATTGATCATATCCTTGATGCGGTCGTGGATATAAAGCAGTCCGTCAGGGTCAATACGGCCCACGTCGCCTGATCGCCAATACCCACCCGGAAAGGCCGCACGAGTCCGTTCGGGATCGTTCCAATATCCTGGCGACACCATCGGCCCCGCAATCCAGACCTCTCCGACGTTGCCCGGCGGCACCGCTTGCCCACTGTCGTTCATAATCAGGATATCGGCGCAAAGGACCGGCGCACCGACGCTGGCCAATGCTCCTGCTTGCCGCCCTTGCGGCATGATCGTGGCGGGCGACGCGGTCTCGGTCGCACCGTAAACTTGCACTAAGGTTAGTTGCGGCAGCAAACGCCCCAAACGCTCCATCGTGGCCACAGGCATTGGCGCACCGCCGAACGCGCCAATCCGCCAGCGCGACAGATTATGGGCGGTCAGGTCGGTGCGCATCAGGCAAAGGTTGTACATAGCAGGCACGAGGACCGTGACCGTCATCGCCTCTGACGCTGCAAGTGCTACGAAATCGGCCGCATCGAATTTTTCCATCATCACCACGGACCCGCCGGCTGACAAAAGAGCGAACAATACGGCGACTAGCCCAGTCACGTGACTGGCTGGAACAGCCATGATGCTGCAATCGTCCCGGCCCAGCCCAAAAGCGTCGGTGAAATGCATACACGAATGGACCAGCGCCAAATGCGACAGCAAGGCCCCCTTGGGTCGACCCGTCGTGCCAGACGTATAAAGGATCACGGCCACGTCGTCCTCTGGCGCGTTCGAACGGTCGTAGGGCGCACCGCCCATCGCGCACCACTGCGCTAGTGTTGCGCAGGATACGCCGGTAATTCCGTCAGGCAGATGTCCGGCCAAATCGTTGTCATGTAACAACGCCACGGCGTTGCAGTCAGCCGCGATGTAATCAACCTCTGCCGCGCTGGAGCGGGTGCCGACCGGCACCGCGATGATCTGCGCGCGTAAACAGGCAAGCATCGCTACCGCAAAGGTCCAGCGATTGCCGATCAGGATCACCACGCGATCCCCGGCGACGGCACCTACCCTATTCAGCCCTCGCGCCAACGCATCCGCGCGACGCGACAGTTGCGCATGGGTCAGCCGCAACGGCCCGTCGATGATCGCATCTGCGTCGGGGTTCGCCGTGCACGCAGCGGACAACATTGCGTCAAGATTGATGTGCCGGTCGGCAAAGCAACGAACCAGTCGGTGTCCACCATCCGCGCCCGTAGGATGGCATTCCACCAGAGTCGCTGGCGCGTCTGACCAGATTTGTGTCACGCTGCCAAATTGGATGCCGTATTCGCCCCCCTCTCTATGCCCCAGACGCGATCCAAAAGGTCTTCGGAATGAGTCATCTCAGACATGCTCATCAAGACTGTCAGGCTTTCTGCCGACAGGACCGAGATCACTTCGGACAAGCGCTGCGCCAGCGCAGGGGCGACGCCTTCAAAAGGCTCGTCCAACAAAAGCAGTTTCGTGCCGACCGCCAACGCACGGCCGAGCGCCACAAGTTTTTGCTGCCCGCCAGATAAAAGGAGCGCACGGCGATCCTTCATCTCTATCAGCTCTGGCATAATCTCGTAGACATGCGCCAAGCGCGTTGGTCCATCCAGATGCGAAACGACCCAACTGGGCAGCAGGATATTTTCCTCGACCGTAAGTTCGGGGATCAGTCCACGTGCTTCGGGCATGTACCCAATGCCAAGGGCGGCCCGCGCATGGGTCGGCAGGTTCTTCATATCTTGGCCGTCAAAATGGATTGAACCTTGGGTGATCTGCGTCAGCCCCATGATTGACCGCAATGCCGTGGTCTTACCCGCGCCGTTGCGGCCCGCTAGTCCCACCATCTGCCCCGGATCAACTTGCATAGAAAATCCACGCACGGCTTTAACCGACCCGATAGAGACATGAATGTCGCGAAGCTCTAACATTAGCGCTTCCTTCCCGTGACATAGCGTTGCACGTCCTCGTTCGCTAACACGGCCTGCGCCGTGTCGTCCGCAATGACGGTGCCTGCATAAAAAGCGATTACCCGTTCCGCGTAGCGCGTAACAATATCCATGTCGTGCTCGACGAATATTGCAGCAGCAGATTCGCCTTCGAGCGCCCGCATGACCCGGTCCATAATCGGAAATTTCTCGTCAGACGACACACCGGACGTTGGCTCGTCAAGCAGCAGGACCCTTGGTTTGCTGGCCAATGCCATGGCGATATCAATCAGCTTGCGTACGCCACCGGGCAATTCGCCGACCGGTTGATCCGCATAATCCACCAGATCGAACCGATCAAGAATGGCACGCGCCGCGTCGACATCAGCGCGAGAATGTGCAGAGCGGAACCACGATTGCCGTCCAGTCGCAGCGATTCCTGTGGCGACAAGCACATTGTCGAGTGCTGTCATCGGCTCGCACAATTGCGGAATCTGAAACGACCGTGACATGCCTGCACGCGTAATCCGTCGTGGCGCCATCCCAGTCACATCCGTACCTTCGAACAGGATCGTCCCTGTATTCGGCTTTAGGTACCCAGTCACCATGTTCACAAATGTGGTCTTACCTGCCCCATTTGATCCAATCAGCGCCAAACGCGCGCCCTGTTCAATCGAAATCGAAATATCATCCGCCGCCACCACCGCTCCGAATGCCTTGCACAGGTTGCGGGCTTCTAGGACCGGGATGCTCATGATCGGATCTCCTCATCAGCGGGTGGCGGCGTGACGCGACGGCGGGCCCACAGTGAACCGAACCCCAAAGGCAAGAAAACAATGACCGCCAGCAGGAAAATCCCCAGCAGCAATTGCCATGAATCAGGGAAGTAACTGCCAGAAAAGCTGCGGACCAGTTCAGTGATCAATGCCGCGCCAAAGACCGCAATGGCACTGGCGTAACCACCTAAGATAGCGATGAAAACGAACTCTCCCGACGTGGTCCAATAGGAAAAGAACGGATCAACGTGGCCCAAGGCCATTGCGTTGATCGTCCCACCGAGGCCCGCAAGTACACCTGCTATGATGAAGTTACGCGCTGTCACGGCAAACACCGACGCGCCAAGGTATTCCACTCTCAATTCATTTTCGCGCGAAGCAAGCGCGATCAAACCGGGGCGACTGTCGTAATACAATCGACACAGCACCGCGCACAACGATGCTGTCGCTACCGCTACCGCATAAAGCGCGATATCTGACGCACCATCCTGCGGCGCGAACCCCGCAAAGGTAGGCTTTGGCAGATTGAAACCGTCCGATCCACCAATTGCGTTGATTTTGGCAAGAACCCCATAAAGGACCATCGACAGCGCCATCGTCAGCATTGCAAAGAAGATGCCGCGATACCGTGCGACAAGCGGGGCAACCACAGCAGCAATCAAACCGCTGCCAAGTCCGCCAACAATTAGTAAGATAAAGGCATCAGTTACACCGTATCGCGCAGCCAACTGCCCAGAGGCATAGGCCCCGACACAATAATACATCCCCTGCCCGAACGAGACGAGCCCCCCGCGCATCAGCGTCACAATCCCTAGCGCCACGATCCCAAATGCGACCGCCTTTGTTGCCGTGAACAACAGCCAGCGTGGCATCGCAAAGCCAAGCGCCATAAGCGCAAGCGCAGCAATTGCGCCAATCACGACGACTTTCAAAGTGTTGTTCATATCCGCCTCGCCTGAATGGGTTTAAACAGGCCCTCGGGGCGAAAGATCAGGACGACGACCATCACCAGATAGATAATGAAAATTTCGGCCTCTGGCACTTTGTAGACTGCAAAGGACCGTGCGATCCCAACAATCAACGCCCCAATCGCAGCACCCGGGATGGAACCAAGCCCGCCGATGATCACGACCGCGAACGACACAATAACGACGGACACCGATATCCCCGGCTGGACAGAAATCAGCGGTGCTGTCAGTGCGCCACCAAGCGCTGCCAGAAATACACCCAGTCCAAAGGCCAATAGGTGGATCCGGGATACGTTAACCCCCATGGTTGCCGCGACCTCTGGCTCTGCAATGACCGCCAGCGTCACCTTGCCGATCCGGGTGCGCCTAAGTCCTAACCAGACCGCCAGTCCGCACACGATTGCCGTGCCGATTAGCGCGAGATCGTATCCGACGTAGAACAAGCTGCCAATTTCCACATTGCCCAGTAGGGTTCGCGGCTCGAACACGTAATAGGGATCAACGCCGAAAATAAGTTTCGTAATGTCCTCTAGCATTAGAAAAACAGCATAGGTCACTAGAAGGATTAGCACCTCATCACGCCCGTAGAAAAAGCGTAACAGCCCCCTTTCGATGATAGGGGTGACGATTACGGCCACGGCGAGTGCGGCGATGAACATCGCCAGAATGGTGAACCAGCCGTCTAGACCGTGCCCGGTAAACCAGCCCACAGTGACGGCCGCACTGTAGGCGCCCAACGCATATAGTCCGCCATGCGCAAAGTTGAGGATGCGCAGCACCCCGAACACCAGCGTCAGGCCCAAGGCCACAATGAAAAGCCACGAGGCGTAGATCACGCCATCGATCAGAATCGTGAGTGCAAGGTTCATGGAGTTCCGTCCGATAGATCACGATTGGCCCGGGCCCGCATATGCGCGGGCCGGAGCACGGGTTCAGATCAGTCGCATTGCGCGCCTGGGAACCCCTCGTTGATCCAGTCCAAGGCAATCACATCGGTGGGTGGGTTTACGCAACGTGCATCGAACCGAACGATATCTTCGAGCACGATATTACCCTCTGCGTCCTTCACCGTTTTGCCGAAAGCTGTGGGTTGAATCGCCTGATGGCCATTGGCGTTGGCCATTTCGATCAGACCGCCCGGGCTGTCCCAAGTCGATCCTTGCATCGCGGCGGCCAACTCTTCTGAGGTAGGTTTGGTGCCGCCGTTATCCGCCATCGCCTTTTCAACAGCAACTTTCAGACCCAGCAGCGCCTGCGCCATCCGGTAGGGCGCCTGCACGGGCATGACATCGTATTCAGCTTCGTAGGCATCGAACCACCAGGTGTTCAAATCGGACTCAGGTGCCAAAAAGCCGTAGGCCCCACGCGCACCGATCACCACGCCCTCTGGCATCTGCTTGCCCAACGGCGGCAAAATGTGGTCAGCGGCAGACAACACGACTTCGCTGCGCTGGAATAATCCGCGCGGCAAGGCCTGCAAAACCATCGCTTGCAGATCGCCACCCCACAGCGACGAATGTACGATATCGGGTTGCGCGCTCATAAGGGCAGAGGTTTCGGTACCATACTGACCCGCCCCAAATGCAGGGAATAAGGCTGCAGCCACTTCAGCCTCGGGATAGATTTGCGCCATGGCCGCTGTGAAATCAGCCCAAGAATCCTGTCCGAACGCGTAGTCTTGGTTGATCCCGGCGAAAGTGCTGACCTCGGTGCCCTGCGCCTTAAGGTATCGCGCCAAGCCAATGTTATCCATCGACGCATGTGCCGCGGTACGGAAAACGTAGTCGTATTCCGCTGTCTCGAACACACGCGGGGTGCCGCAGTCGTAAAGGATTGTGAACTGCTTCAACTCTTCGGCAACCGGGGCCACTGCCAGACAGTCGCCGGACCCCACATAGCCCACGACCACATCCACGTTTTCGCGCTGCACAAGGTTGCGGAATTCCTGAACCTGCACCGTCGCGCCACCGGCCTCGTCGATCAACACAAGTTCGATCTGCATACCGCCCATACCGACGGTGTCGAATGGTGCAGGCACTTCGCCTGCGTTCATCTTTGCAACCAGAAGCTTGCCACCATCGGCGGCGGGCACGCCAAAGCTTTGCGCCGCCTGCCCTGACAGAAAAGTAACGACCCCGATTTTCAGCGTGTCGTCCTGCGCCATCGCCGCCGATCCACACGTCAATGCCGTCGCCCCAAGAAGCCCTGACAGCAGAGCTTTATAAGCTATCTTCATCCCGTAATCCCTCCCATGTGCGCGACGACAGGCCCCGCACTGTTTCGTGCAGCTTGTCCGCTGGCCGCATCCTTTGCATACTCAATGCAAGCGGCGCGCTCCTCCCTAACGGGCATACTGTTATCCGGCAGGCTATTGATCCCAAACCAGTCTTGTCAATCATTCCGACGAGATGAGGGCCATCAACCAATCTGAGAGGCCAGTTCGTTTATACGTCGCAAAGGACGACATTGTCGGACCCTGATTACGTTGTGACACCTGACATTCTGGGGGTATGCGGTCGCTCAGATTCACCGATGCCCGACTCCCTGACGGTCGGCGGAAGCCCACGCGGCAATATTTGTACTCTGCGGTTAAAACATGCGTTCGCAGCCGACGTGGTAGCACAGAAATAGTTCGGCGAGGACGCTCAGAGCGTTTCATTACGAACTGGTTACATCTTGGCATCCAATCGCTGTTTGCCTCGGCCAACGACTTGAACTAATCCGCCTCAACGCTTTCAGGAACGACTACCGAAGGGATTTATCCATGCAAACTCCTTACTATCTGATCGACAAGTCGCGCCTGCTGCCCAATTTAGAAAAAATCGCGTGGTTGCGCGAAGCGTCCGGTGCCAAAGCGCTTTTGGCCCTGAAGTGTTTTGCCACGTGGTCTGTCTTTGACTTCATGTCTGAATACATGGACGGCACCACCTCTTCGTCGCTTTACGAGGTTAAGCTGGGCAATGAAAAGTTCCCGGGCGAAACGCACGCTTATTCGGTGGCTTACGCCGACCACGAGATCGCAGAAGTTCTGGAACACTCTGACAAAGTCATCTTCAATTCCATAGGACAACTGACTCGGTTCGCGGACGCGTCACAAGGACATGTGCGCGGACTACGCGTTAATCCTGGCGTTTCGACGTCGAGTTTTGACCTTGCCGACCCTGCGCGCCCGTTCAGTCGGTTGGGCGAGAGCGACCCTGCGCGGGTCGCAGAAGTCGCCGATCATATCAGTGGTCTGATGTTCCACAACAACTGCGAGAATGACAACTTCGACCGGTTCGAAGAGATGCTGACGTTGATCGAAACACAATTCGGTGCGACGCTGCACAAGATGGACTGGATTAGTCTAGGCGGCGGCATTCATTTTACGGGTGAAGGTTATCCATTAGAAAAACTGGCCGCACGACTCCGCAGCTTTGCGAAAAGCTTCGGCGTCCAAGTCTACCTTGAGCCAGGCGAAGCCGCCATCACGGGGGCTGCAACGTTAGAAGTGACAGTGCTCGACACGATGCACAACGGCAAGAACCTAGCCGTCGTCGACAGTTCAATCGAAGCGCATATGCTTGATCTGCTGATCTACCGCGAGCCAGCAAAAGTCAGCCCAGACACCGGTGCGCATGAATGGATGATCTGTGGAAAATCCTGCCTTGCAGGCGATATTTTTGGCGAATTCCGGTTTGACGCACCGCTTAAGCCCGGCGACCGCATTTCGTTTCAGGACGCCGCAGGTTACACAATGGTTAAGAAGAACTGGTTCAATGGCGTAAAGATGCCCGGCATCGCGGTGCGGGAACTTGATGGCACGATACGACTAGTCCGCGATTTCGATTATGACGATTTCGCTTCAGCCCTTTCTTGATCTGAACACACACTCACGAGGTCTCTTGGATACATGAAACGCAATATTCTTATCATCGGTGCCGGCGGCGTCGCACAGGTCGTGGCGCACAAATGCGCGCAAAACAATGACGTGCTAGGCGATTTACATATCGCCAGCCGCACGGTTTCGAAATGCGACGCGATCATTCAAAGTGTGCATGACAAGAATGCGATGAAGCAGGACGGTGTATTTAAATCCCACGCCGTCGACGCAATGGACACGGCGTCTGTCGTGGCTTTACTCAACAAGACCGGCGCGCAGATCGTGATTAACGTCGGGTCGCCTTTCGTGAATATGACCGTGCTAGAAGCATGTATCCAAACCGGTGCTGCCTATATCGACACGGCTATCCACGAAGACCCGGCAAAAGTTTGCGAAACACCACCTTGGTATGGCAACTACGAATGGAAGCGCCGTGAAGCATGCGCGGACGCCGGCGTGACAGCTATTCTGGGTGCAGGATTTGATCCGGGTATGGTCAACGCCTTTGCTCGTTTTGCGATTGATACATTCATGGATGAGGTCAAATCCATCGACATCGTCGACATCAATGCTGGCTCTCATGGCAAGTATTTCTCGACCAATTTTGATCCAGAGATCAATTTTCGTGAATTCACCGGGACAGTCTACAGCTGGCAAGGCGGCGCGTGGCAAAGCAACAAGATGTTCGAAGTAGGCCGTGAATGGGATCTTCCCGTTGTCGGCGTACAAAAGGCTTATCTTTCGGGACACGACGAAGTGCATTCGCTGTCTGCGAACTACCCGCAAGCCGATGTTCGGTTTTGGATGGGGTTTGGCGACCACTACATCAACGTATTCACAGTGCTACAGAACCTTGGATTACTGTCAGAGCAGCCTGTTGTGACCGCAGAGGGCCTAGAAGTCGTGCCGTTAAAACTAGTCAAGGCCATCTTGCCGGACCCATCCACACTTGCGCCAAACTATACCGGAAAAACCTGCATCGGCGATCTGGTGAAAGGCACCAAAGATGGCAATGACGTCGAGGTGTTCGTCTACAATGTGGCTGATCACAAGGACGCCTACAATGAAGTGGGAAGTCAGGGTATTTCCTATACCGCGGGCGTGCCCCCTGTCGCGATGGCAATGTTGATCGCCAACGGAACCTATGACTTTGGCCGCATGATGAACGTAGAAGAGTTGGACCCCAGACTATTGTTTGGGCTGCTGGACGATCTCGGCCTTCCGACCCGCATCAAGGATGCGGCGGGCGACCGTGAATGGCATCTGGCATAAGCCATTGAATACGATAGAAATAAAACTGCGCTGATCATAACCCGAGAGAGCCGCGTGGTCATGTCGCTAGTCGACACACCACACGGCTCCCGCATCGCAGTCTGTTCTACGCAAGCGAGGCAAGAGTTTGCCCCCCCTTCCGACTACAATTTAAGCAAGGGTCTGTGGACCTTAAATTGATTTAGGTTCCACTGAAACGGACGTTGCGCTTTGCCTGTAAATATGGCCGATAATGTTTCTATCGATGACGAAATTTGGATCACCGGCCTACGACGATTGAAGTTATCGCGACAGCGATAGGCAACCGCCGGGATCGTTGCCCCCCAAAGTTCTTTTAAAAAAATCGAATGACCGGTGTTTTCACCCGAAGGCTTTCTGGACCTCGTCCAGAAAATTGAAAGTACGTAATAATGAGTCGAACGCGAAATTTTTTATGCGTCATGGCTTGTTCCATGATCCTGATAGGCATTGTCCAAAGCTTACTTTCCGCGCCGCCCCCAACAATATTTCCAGCGCCAAACGCCGACGATATTCATCCCGGGGAAACATTGGCAATTCGGTTCGCCAAAAAAGTTACCGATAATTTAGACGTTTCGCTTCGCGACTCGACCGGGCAAATCGTACAGGTTAAGACCGACATCCCGGACGGCAGAACACTGATCATCCAACCCGTTGTCCCGCTTGCTTGGCAGGCAGAATACGCGCTGTGTTTTACTGCAGCGAACGGCCGGTTACGAGGGCTCCTGCCCGGCAAACCTCGGACCTGTTCGATGTTCCAAACGATGGCAAAGCGAGAGCCCATCGACAATCTCGATGCACCCATCCTTATTGCAGAGGGCCGCGACAGGCCAAAAAGCCGCTATTATACCGCGATTTTGCAAGCCGAAGGGTTGAGTTCCTACAGTACTATATCTGTCGAGGATTTGACAAAAAACGACCTCGCGGGACGCGCTGTCCTGATCCTTGATACCGACAAACTGCCAACTGCCCTACAAAAACCGCTGAAGTCTTGGGTGACAAGCGGGGGCCTCTTGATTGCGATGCGCCCCGGTACAGAGCTTCGTCAGTTTTTCGGACTATCGGACAAAAGTGACGAAACGTTTGATTCCGCCCTTTTGGCTCCAAACGCTTCCTCTTCTATCTCTACTGGATTATCCCGCGTCCCATTCCAAATACATGGTCCGATCGATTTAATCACCGCCGCTCCAGCAGTTAATAACGATCAATTTTCACTCGCACGGCTTGTCGATTTTGCCGGAAATCTTGTTGGTGATCAAACCGTGACGTGGATGAAGATTGGGAAAGGACATATCGCC
>JAGXIQ010000177.1 GCA_024635625.1 Loktanella sp.
GATCTTGTTGGCACGTCATACAGCGCAAATCCAAACTGGAGCTTTGCCGAAGCCTTGAAACTGGCGTTGTATCGGGACGTCATCAACTACGCCGAGGAGGGCAAAGGCCCATTTGCGCCGATGCAAAGTTACATGGCCAAGCGCGACCCCTTAGATGGCGCGGCGCAGGTGATCTGGGAAATTCCAGTGCGGTACCTGACCGATCCGGCCATGCTGACAACCGGGGCGGAGGATCGGGTATGATCGGTCGTCACTGTAATGGATTGGGTGCCGCGGCCTTCGGCTTGGCTTTCCTGACTGCCGCGCCCGCACTTTGCGAAACTAATGCTCTGCTCAGCGGCTTTACGGCTGTTGATCAGGATACGCCGCAGGTTTCAGTTGTTATGGTAACGGGCATCACACGGTCTGACCAATTGCCACCGCCGCTTGTGCAAGCGCGCAAGGCGTTATCCGCCAACGTCGCCTTGCGGGATTCCACCCTGCGCGATCTTGCTGACCTGATGGATGGCAATGCCGCGTTTCAATACGCCAAACGGCTGGATTTCGTGGCGAAACCAGGGCTGGCGGCACATGCAGCGCACTATTACGGGATCGCGGCCGCGACCGGCCGTGGCGGCGCGATTTATGGCTTCATCAAAGCATTGGACGCGCTTGACCCGGCGACGACCACGCCCGGACGGCTAGCTAACTTACGGAATATTCTTGTCACATATGCGAACGCAGGCAGTGCGCCAGCGTTAGAAGCGGTACTTCGCTACCACGCTCGAAACACCCCATTCACAGATATGCGCGCAGAGCTGGACCGGATCCTTGTTGAAACCGATGGGCCAGCTGCACATGCCGTGGCCCTGCAGCTGGCATCAGAGATTTTGCGGTCCAATACGCCGACTGCCGCCGAGCTACAAAAAGCCCGCCAATATCTTCTGCGCGCCGAAGACTCGGACAGCCTTCGCACGCGGCTCATCTCGCAAAATTTGCTGCCACTCGTCGAAGCGCGGGTCGCGGCGCGGCGACCCGATCAAAGCTTTGCACTTCAAGTCGACACACAAAGGGAGATCACACCGTGAGACACCAGATGAGACTGACTTGCGCCACGATAGCAATGTGTAGCGTTTTCACAGCGACCAGCCTTCATGCGCAAAGCGCGTTTGGCTGTTCTGGCCTTGAAGAAAACAGAGAGCTTCCTGCGATTGAAGGAAAGCACGGCGTTTTCTATCGCATCAATACCGATATCAGGATGAATCATCCGTTTTCTGCAGCAATTGTTGATCACTTAGCTGAGTTATCTCGCGCGCTGGAAAGTCGCGGAACAACGCTTGTCTTTGCTCCGATCCCAACAAAAAGCGTCTCGATGCCCGGCGACCTGCCTGAGCAGGCGCGTCTGTATGGGTTCGACCTAAATGTCGCGAGCGCCGTTCATGACGATGTATTGGACCGCCTTACCGCTGCGGGCGTTCTGACCGTCGATATCCGGCAAGCGTTGCTAAAGGCAGAGCCGGGCAAATTGCCGTTTTTCAACTCTGATTTTCACTGGTCCGCCTATGGTGCCAACCTCGGTGCCGCTGCGATTGCTGATGTGATCAAGGCGCATCCGTTTTACGAAACGCTTCCTGTCACCCAGTTCACAACCGAACCGGTGGCCGAAGAGACGGCATTTTCCGGCATGCGGCGCGTGTTGCAGACACGTTGCACCGATACCTTGCCAGAGCCCATCACGATGACGTGGAACACCCAGCCTGTTGGCAATGACAGTGGCCTCGATATCGGGCTCGGCGACAGTGCTGACACCGGCATCGATATTTTCGGGCAGACCGCCGATACAATTCCAATCGTGCTCGTGGGCACATCATTCTCTGACAGCCCCATCAACAATTTCCCGAACTGGATTGCACAGCATACCAGCCTAGAGGTCGTGAATTTTGCGATTACCTGGGGCAACCAGTACGGGGCGATTACGTCCTATCTGACATCGGCTGAATTCCAAGAGGCGCCGCCGGCATTCTTGGTTTGGGAAAACCCAATCTACAACAATCTGGCGCAATACGGCGACCAGCCCCTGCGCGAATTGATTGCGGCAGCCGCAAACAACTGCGCGGCACAGCGTCCTGTTGCGATTGCAAAGGACCGCCTGTCAGTCACCGCAGATGTCAGCGGGCTGGACGCATCGGACACACTCTTCCTTGATACGGGTGGCAGTACGGCGCTCGAAGTGGATTACACCTTCGTCTCTGCCGACGGCGGCGAACGCCTTAAGGCACTGCGCCGCGGGGAACGCCTGCGCCGGACCGGTCGGTTTTACATGCCGATGACCGGACTTTGGCCCGACGGCGCGCAGCAAGTGCGCATTGATCTGTCCGCGCCCTTTGGCGCCGACGCGCGACTCTACGTCTGTCACCCGTTGCCACATCAAGAGGAAAAATCATGATGAGCTTTAGATCTGTATTCATGGCAATAGCCCTGCCCGCCGCGGCCACCCTTATCGCAAGTGTGCCCGGTACCGCACGATCAGCCGACGATGCGCTTTATGAGGATGTCTACGATCCTAATTCTAGCTTTATTCGCGTGCTTGCGCCCGCCGAAGCCTTTGCAACAATCGACGGCAAAACGGTCCGGGATTTTCACGCTGGCCTGTCCGACTATGTCAACGTGATGCCGGGCACAGTGGCGGTTATGCTGTCTGGGCAAAGCATAGATATCCCTGTCGCGCCGTCCAAACACTATACGATCGTCAGCCTAAACGGCACCGATCCAGACGTCATCGAGGACATGCTCGCCTTGAGCCCCGCAAAAGCAGATGTCAGCGTTTACAACCTCACCGAAGTCTCGGGCATCGACTTGTATGTGCCGCTGGCCAACGCCGTCGCGATCGAAAGCGTTGATGCAGCGCATACGAAATCCGTCGCGCTTAAGGCACCTTTGACGCTCGATTTCGACCTGCGCAGTGGTGAAGAGGAACTCGCAAACGTCGATGCGGTCGATTTGAAACGCAAAGGGGGTGTCACAATCGTTCTAAGCGAAGAAGGCGGTAGTTTTTCAGCATCAGCCGTCCCCAACACGTATTTTAAATAAAGCTAAAAATCCGGGAGCCGCAGCCATGATCTGTCATTATGTTAAAAGACTAACTCTATCTGTTCCCTGCGGTCTGGCGTTGAGTTTGGCAGCCGTCAATCCGTTGGCTGCGCAGGATGGGGCCAGGCTCGACTTTCGCTTTGAGCCGCCAAACATCCAGATCGAACCGATCTGCACAGCGCGGCCCCCGGATGAAGACACGATCCGCTTATGGGACGCATGGGACGGCGGCGCGCTGCCCGATATGGATAGCACCCTGATTAGACGGGACATCAATCGTCTTCTGCATCTTGATGGCGTGCGATGGTACGAAAAATCAATGCAAATGATTGATCGACTAGAGGCACGCAATCCATCGTTTGGTGGCCAGAATGCCTTGATGTCGCGCATTGCCGCGATGGAAGTGGCGGGGCGTTTTGAAACGCTCACGAAGGCACAGCTTGTGCCCGAACTTGCCGCCTACGGGGATGCACTTTCCCCGCGCGCCCGCACCGCGTTGGCACGCTATTACCGCGATGGCATCGGTGTGCCCCGCGATGAAGCCCGTTCCGATGCGCTGCTGATTTCTGCGGGTTACGCAGGGAATGCAGACGCATTGCTGACGCTGTCGGGGATGGTTTTAAACGGCACTGCACCCCAAGAATGGGACGTGCCATTGGAACTTGCGGTTAGCATGGCATTCGGCTCGCTTGTCGGTGAATTGAACCCGACCATCTGCGATCGCACTGCACGCATTGCTCGAGAGTATCACTCGGGTGAAATTGTCCAAAAAGACCCGCAACTAGCGCATGATTGGTTCCGCTTTACAGCCGATTTGGGTGATGCCTATTCCGCTTGGAAAGTCGTGGAATACCACCTCGAAGCCGAAGGCTTCGCGCGGGACAATGCGACCTTGCTGAAATACCTCAACATGGCCTCTGATGCCGGTCTTCCTTATGCGCAGATAGAGCTTGGCCGTCTTTACGAGGTCGGTGCACTCGTTGAGCCAGACCTCGACAAAGCCCTTTCACTTTACGAACAAGCGGCAAGCAACGGCGAACGGCCCGGCCTGACACGCGTTGCGCTTTTCCTTGAACGCTACGCGCTTGAGTATCCGAGCGAGCAGTCCCGGCGTGTCGATGCGCTCGACGCGCTGACCAAACTTCAGGACCCACCGGGATGGGCATTCACCCGGCTGTCAGAACTGGTGCTGGAAACCGAAGGCCGCTGGGCCGGCACAGAACATGCCCGTCAGTTGCTAGAGCGTGCGGTGGAACTTGGCGATCTGGATGGAACGATCAGTTTGGCAAATCTAATCCTAGCACAGGCATCAGACCCATCCGATTTTGACCAGGCTGTGAACCTGCTTGCAAAAGCTGTGTCGGTAAACGGTGGAATAAGCCCGTTGAAGACACTCTTTTCGGCTTACACCTGCCGTGCAGTTGACGCGCCCCGCCTTGCCGAGGCGCAGCATTGGCAAGGCCTTGAACAGGCGACTGCCACCGCCAACATCGACCTATCGGCACATGAGGTCATCGCGCTGTCGCCAGACAACGATCCCCTGACCCTGGCTGCTTTGCAGTCCCATGCCTTGTATGGGCGCCCGTCAGCTTTGGCGAGTTGGCTAAAGCTGCTGGAATACGCGGGCTTCGCCGATGCTGAAATGCAAGACTTCTGGACAGACTATTCCGACCGCTACTCTCTCGTGCTGAACGCGCTTGCAAAGCTGGAATTCGAGCTTGCCGAGAACCGAGAACAACGCCTCGCGGCATTTGGCCTTCTGCGCGAAGAATACAAGCGGTCTGGTCCTTCGGCTGCGCTCACACTGGCAGAGGCACTGCTTGATAGCCGCACACAAATCGACCCCACAGCGGCCGCGCAGGCGCAGGGCGAAGCTGTGACCTTGCTAACCGAAATCGCAAAACTGGGCTACGGTAAAGCCATCCAGCTTATCGCAGGCTTCGCAAAAGATGACGACGGTCGCCGCGCTGTCTTTGATACTTACCGGGATATCATCGAAGTCGATGGCGATTTTTCAGCGCTATTGTTCGCCATTCCCTACGTCACCGGCCCAGACCGAGAGCGCATGATGCAAAGAGCGCGCGGCATCATGCCATGCGACTATAAGAACGCCATGCTGATGGCAGGTGTAACCCGCCAAGTCGGGGACCGCGACGGCACGGGACACTGGCTCGATGTTGCACAGACATTGATGGAAGATAACACATGGGCCATCACCGACCTTGCAAAGGCACGTTACGATCTCGAAGGTCCCTCCGGCGCCACGCTTGCCGCTGACATGTTCGAACGCTCCTACGCTTTGGGCGACGATACCGCCGGACGAGAGCTATTCGAGCTGCGTGTGTCCCCCGAACTGGCAACCTTTTCACCTGACAAGGCTGTTGATCTTATAGCGGATGCAGTGGTCACCGAACGGATTCCGCTTTTGGCGGGCTACCTTGGACGCTATCGCAAGGCCGATGATGCGACGCAAAGTGCGATCGCTAAAACGCTCGACATCCCTGAACTTTACCGCGTCGCCGCAAGCGGCGGGGACGTGTATTCCATGCGCAGTTACGGTCAGTATTTGATGGCCAATGCAACGGGACCGGCCGATCTGACATCGGCCACAGACTGGCTGCGCCAAGCGGCCGAATGGGGCGACGCGACCGCGATGGCGGACTACGGTGAAGCGCTCGCCTTTGGGATCGGGGTTCCAGCAGATCCAGTACAGGCAACCGTCTGGTTAGAGCGCGCCTCTGACGGCGGAAGCCATAAAGCGGGCGAAATCACGCGTCTGATCCGACTAAGC
>JAGXIQ010000024.1 GCA_024635625.1 Loktanella sp.
CTGGACGCCTGCGGCGGCGATCTGCTGGAGGCTGCGCCCCATCCGGCCCAGCGGCATCGGTGCCCGGACACGGTTGGTGTCCTCGCCGTCATAATGGGCCTCGTTGCGCAGGATCAGTGCGCCCGTACCACGGGGATGCTCGGCGATCAGCTCGCAGTCTTTGAGCATCTGGACCCGGCCGGATAGGCCACGGATCTCAACCTCCTGCTTCATCGGTTGGTAGGCACCTACCATTACGACGGCGTCTGGTTCTGCGCGGCGGATGTCCAATAGTGCGGACTTCACTGCCGTCGTATTGCGAGTGTAAGTACTAGTCGCGCTAAGTTCCATGCCCCGACGTTCTAGCGCGGCAGTGACGCCATCCAGACCGACACGACCGAATCCATCATCCTCATAAAGAAGGGCGATACTCTTCATCCCCTTCACTTCTACAAGATAGCGAATCCAGTCTTCGGTTTCGGCCGCGTAAGAGGCCCGAAGATTCAGGACATTTGAAAGTGTTGGATCGCGCCAAAAACCTGCACCGGTAAACGCACCAATATAAGGCATGCCCGCTTCGGTCGCGATAGGTTGCGTTGCCGTAGTGGTCGGGGTGCCTACCATACCGATTAAGCGAATATGATTACTTCCACTAATGACCGCACTTACTTCTTTCGCGGATTCATCGGGTTCGTATCCGTCGTTGAAGCTTTCGAGGATAAGGCGGCGTCCGTGAACGCCGCCCGCGGCATTCGCCTCTGCAAAAGCGGCCTCTAGGCCGGCCTTCATGCCAAGACCCAGCGCTGCGGCCGGACCTTCGAGGGCCGCAACTTGGGCAAAACTGACACTATCGGTAGTTATGCCCTCGCTTGCGAGGACGGGAAGGGCAAAACTGCCCACAATTAAAAGTGAAAGGGCATAACTGACGGGTCTGAACATCGATCTCTCCACATGTGTGATGTGGGACGGTCTAGACACAGAAGCTTAATCGTCGGTTTAGCCTAAAGTTTTTTCGACATGTCAGCGTCGTTTTATCAGAAATCCGCTGTAACGCCGGGAAGGTTGAGTGCCTTGATAAGCTCTCGTAGTTCTTGCCGGGCGGCTAAGTTTGAGATGTTCAAGTTCTTCACCCCGATATCGCGCAGATCCAGCAGCGTTAGACCACGGGGGAAAAGTTCGCGGAAAATCACCCGCTCGTTGAACCCCGGAGCATTGCGAAAGCCGATGCGTCGGGCAAGCTTGTCGATAACCCGCTCCATCTTGTCCTTATTTACCATTTGCTGGGCACCGACACGGTTGCGCACGACGACCCAGTCGATTGGTGAAAGACCGGCTTGTGCGCGTAGTTGACGCGCGTTCCAGACCATTTCGGAATAAACGCTGGGGCCGGTGATGTTTTCGCCAGCCGTATCGACATGCGCAAGCAAATCAAAGTCGACGAAACTATCGTTCAATGGGGTCAGCAGGGTGTCTGCCAAAGAATGTGCCACCTGACTAAGGCGAGTATGGCTGCCTGGGCAATCGATCAGGATGAAATCGCTTGTCGGCTCCAATCCAGCGACTGCCATGGACAAGCGGTGGTCAAAGACATTCTCGTTGGGACCGAGTTGGGACTGATCGATCTCGGGCAGATCGACGTAGCTAGGAGAGGGTAGGTCAAGCCCCTCAGCCGCCAAAAATGCCTGACGATTCGTCATGTAGCGACCCAAGGATTTCTGCCGCAGGTCTAAATCTAGGGTGCCCACCCGGTGCCCCATACGAGAGAGCGCCGTGGCGACGTGCATGGCGACCGTCGACTTGCCAGCGCCACCCTTTTCGTTGCCCACCACGATAATATGCGCCACAGCTTGTCCCCACGCCTTTTGTCGGTTCGTGATACTTTATCTTGTGTGCGCGGCCGATGAAAGCGCAAGCGCACGATTGCCTGCCTTTTCCGTGGCCTCTTGACATGAAACCCGCAAGGGTTCATTTGCGCCTAAGACGATTGATCCTGCCGCGTGAGCAGGGCCGGGCAATGATGCCCCGCAAATCACCGTCGCCAACTTCGGTTCCCATGATCACGCAGGGGGTCCAGCGCCAGATCGGCGTCAGGGCAATGTGGCTTTGACTGTCAGGATTTTGGCGCAACCTTTTGCTGCCCGCGCACATCCTGTGCGCCCGAACCGCTTGGGCCGAAGCTGCCCGGAAAGAATACTGATGGATTTTGATATGCTGGGCCTCGCGCCCCGCCTTGTGGCGAAGCTTGCCGAACAAGGCATCACTGACCCGACCCCGATTCAATCGCAGGCCATCCCGCATGCGATGAATGGTCGTGACGTAATGGGTCTGGCCCAGACCGGCACCGGTAAAACCGCTGCCTTTGGTCTGCCAATGATCGACGCGCTGATGAAGACGGGCATTAAGCCAAACGCCAAGACCGCCCGCGGTCTGGTGCTGGCCCCGACCCGCGAATTGGCAAAGCAAATCGCGGACAACCTGACCGACTACACCAAGGGTTCGCACCTTAAGGTCGCGCTTGTTGTTGGTGGGGCCGGTATCGCGGCGCAGACCAAGCGTCTGGCTGGCGGCGTCGACTTGCTGGTCGCAACGCCCGGTCGCCTGATCGACCTGCTGGATCGCCGCGCGATCCGTCTGGACGAAACGATTTATCTGGTCCTCGACGAAGCTGACCAGATGCTGGACATGGGCTTTATCCACGCGCTGCGCCGGATTGCACCGCTGCTGGCGACACCGCGCCAGACGATGATGTTCTCGGCCACCATGCCGAAACTGATGGCAGAGCTGGCTGATGCCTTCCTGAACGATCCAGTGCGCGTGCAGGTCAACCCTCCGGGTCAGGCTGTCGCCAAGATTGAACAGTCGGTGCACTTCGTCGCTCAGGCTGCCAAGACCGACCTGCTGGTCGATCTGTTGGACAAGCACCGGGACGAGCTGGCGCTGGTTTTTGGCCGCACCAAGCATGGCTGCGAAAAGCTGTATAAGCAGCTGGAAGCCAAGGGTTTTGCCGCCGCATCCATTCACGGCAACAAGTCCCAAGGTCAGCGCGAGCGCGCGATTGAGGCGTTCAAATCCGGCAAAATCCGTGTGTTGGTCGCCACCGACGTCGCTGCCCGTGGCATCGACATTCCCGGTGTGCGTCACGTCTATAACTATGACTTGCCGAACGTGGCCGAAAACTATGTTCACCGCATCGGTCGGACGGCGCGTGCTGGTGCCGATGGTGCCGCTATCGCGTTGGTTGCGCCCGACGAGATGATCGAGCTGAAGGATATCGAAAAGGCCATGAAGGCCGAGATTCCCGTCGCCTCCGGTCGTCCTTGGGAGATCATGCCGGGTCAGAAAAAGCGGCCGAACGGTGGCGGCGGCGGCGGTGGCCGCGGGCGTGGTGGTGCCGCTGGCGGCGGTGGCCGTGGCAAACCCGCAGTGGCTGCTGGTAAGCCAGCCGGTGGCAAGCCGCAGGGCCAGCGTCGCAGGGCTGGCGGCGGCGGTGGCGGTAACGGCGGCCGGGGCCGCTCTGCTGCCTAAACCCATACATGTTTGATGAAAGGCGCATCCTTCGGATGCGCCTTTTGCGTTTGGGGAACTATGTTCGGTCTAGGGTGTAATTTGCCGGGAATCTGACAGGATCGTTCCCGCAATCATCAAGGCAATAATTTCAGAACAACCGGATTTCGTTGGCCGTCGGAATGAACATCTTGCCAAAGCGATCAAACACGCGATGAGTTATGATGCGATCTGAAATCTTCACGCCGAAGCCCGCAACGCCACTATCGTGCCCAATGCATTCGCTTATGCAGGGACTGCTCTTGTATATCGACTGCGGCCTACCGTATCGCTACCCGCAACACGGGCCCGATTGTAGCGATCATCTGCGGAAAACTGTAACTTTGCACCAAAGTCCGCAGCGCCTGTGAAGGCGCTATGCAGCCAGCATTAGGATGCTCATCGCAAACTCTTTGCGGATATGCGCCGTAGGCTACCGAAAGGTAGTCGGTAGTAATTGCTGGTGCTTAGCGCGTCAGTGCTTCTTGAGTGGTGATGACGGTCGCATAGCTCATCGCCAAGGGTGCAAGGAACGCTGCCTGAACGACCTCTGCAGGCAGGTTGATGCCACCGAAAGATGCAGCTTTTGCACCACAAGCATCGGACACGACTGTCGTCTTGAAGCCATGATCAACAGCGGCCCGAGTCGTGGCGTCGACACACATCTGTGTCATTGCGCCGCAAATCGTCACGTTCACGACGCCCGCATCGCGCAGTCGATCCAGCAAGTCCGTCTCGTGGAAACTGTTCGGCCTATGCTTAAGAACAACGGCTTCGGCTTCGCGCGGCTCAACCGTGTCGTTGATCCGCGCGCCGGGCGTGCCGGGGCGAAAGAAGGGGGCCTTGTCCGATCCCGCCTCGTGCCGGATGTGAATGACTAATTGTCCGTTGTCTCTGGCATGACCCAGCAATTCGGCCGCATTGGCGGCGACATTTTCCATCTTGTCGACCTCCCAAGACCCGCCGGGGAAATAGTCGTTCTGGATGTCGATCAGGATCAGGGCGGTATCTGGCATCATGGCCTCCGGTTGCGGTGTCATACCTGACAGCTAGCGCGTCCGTGCCAGAACCCAAACGCAAAACGCCGCCCCAAGGGACGGCGTTTCGGATCGTCCGGTAGCGTGGCTTAGAAGCCCAGACCGGCATACTTGTTCTTGAACTTCGACACGCGGCCGCCGGAGTCCATCAGGCGGGACGTGCCGCCGGTCCATGCAGGGTGCACGGAGGGGTCGATGTCCAGCGACATCTGGTCGCCCTCTTTGCCCCAGGTGGAGCGCATCTGAACCACGGTGCCATCGGTCATCTTGACATTGATGTCGTGGTAGTCGGGGTGAATACCTTTTTTCATCGTCAGAGTCCTTATTTCTGGGCCAGAGGCTTGTAGTTGGTGACTTCGGTGATGCGTGCGGACTTACCGCGACGAGCGCGCAGATAGTACAGCTTTGCACGACGAACCTTGCCGCGACGGACAACTTCGATGCTGTCGATGTTCGTCGAGTGCAGTGGGAACACACGTTCCACGCCCTCACCGAAGGAAATCTTGCGGACCGTGAACGAACCGGCGATGCCAGAACCGTTCTTACGGGCGATGCAGACGCCTTCGTAGTTCTGCACACGGGTACGTGTGCCTTCGGTCACTTTGTAACCGACGCGGATGGTGTCACCCGCCTTGAAGTCGGGGATCGTCTTCCCCAGCGCAGCAACCTGCTCCGCTTCGATTTGTGCGATCAAGTTCATGATTCGCTCCTATGATAGCACGGGTTTTCCCGCGACGTTTATGCCAACCCTAGAGCTCTTGGTCTTCATCCGGGTCCCTACCGTGTTTTGCACAATAAGCCCGCCAGAGGTCAGGTCTGCGTTCCTTTGTAAGCCTTTCGGCCTGTTCCCGTCGCCAGTCGGTGATTTTCGCATGGTGCCCTGACAGAAGAACGTCGGGGATCATGCGACCGTGCCACTCGGCGGGTTTCGTGTAGTGAGGATGTTCTAGCAACCCGTCGGAAAATGACTCTTCCTCTGTAGATGCCTGATTCCCAAGCACGCGGGGTATAAGACGGACCGTCGCGTCAATCAAGGCCATTGCGGCAATCTCGCCCCCCGTCATCACGAAGTCGCCTAAAGAGACTTCGATCATGTCGAAATGTTCTATGACACGCTCGTCGATACCCTCGAAGCGGCCGCAAAGTAGGGTGACACCGTCAGCCTGTGAAAGCTTCTGCATCAAGTCTTGGGTCATAGGGCGACCGCGCGGCGAAAGGTAGATCAGCGGCATATTCCCACGGGCGCCCGATCGCACGTCGCGCAGCGCCTTTTCCAGAATGTCGGCCCGCAACACCATGCCCGCGCCACCACCAGCTGGCGTATCATCGACATTGCGGTGCTTACCTTCCCCATATCGGCGTAGGTCGGTAACCTGCAGTTGCCAAAGGTCGTCCTTAAGCGCGCGGCCCAATAGGCTGTCGCCAAGAATGCCAGGGAAGGCGTCTGGCAAAAGGGTCAGAACCTGCGCGGTCCACACACCTGCAAGATCTGGCGCGTCGGTCATCAACGCGCGCGGTTGCAGTGTCGGGCGAATGGTTTTGCGCCCTTGGGCGCGGGGGGGCGGTATATCGGTCATGCCCGGGTCTTAGAACATTGGCCCCGCGTCGCAAACGACTATTCGTTAGATCAGGGCGATCAGACCGAATAAGGCCAGCAGGAAGAGGATCAGGACGACAAAGATCAGGACCTTTGCGCCGGTCAACGCGGCACCTGAAATGCGCCCGAAGCCCAGCAAAGCCGCAATCGCGGCGACGACCAAAAGAGTTACAATCCAGCCGATCATGGCGCAGTCCTTTCAAAAGTTTGCAAAAGACAACACCCTGCCACAGCGACCGGTTCCCTAAGTGTCGATGTCCCTAGACCGAGCGGCCTTTAAAATAGCGTCCTTTGCAATTTTAAGCCCCGCCTTGTTGCGGCTTAAACGGTTCATTGCCAGAAATTCCCCCTCCAATGCTTCCGACTGACCTGTATTGGCGCGGGTTGCCGGTTGCAGGGCGTCGCGCACTGACTGTGGGACACCCAACAGATCAAGTACGGCACTTGCTGGGCCTTCACGTCGATCACCAACTTCGGCAAGGTGAACGTACTGTGCATTTACGCCAAGGGCCTTGGCGATGGCCTCTGCCTCGGCGCGGGGATCAATCAGGTTGGAAAATCGGCCACGAAAGGTCTCGTAGTTATCACGCAGGTGTATGGATCGCAGCAGGTGACCATAGACGCTGCGAATCCAACTTTCACGGTCGCGGAGCGTGTAGAGGAACGTGATTTGTACATCGTCGCCAAAGCGCGCGCGCAGTGCAGCTATGATCTGATGGCCGAGTGGTATTGCGACACTACGATAGCCTGTAATCAGCCTGCCGGGGAAACGGCGGTGGCCGGGCATTGACCCGCTGAAGGTCTCTCTCGACAGGACGATGACGGGGGCGTCAGGAGTACTAGTGAGGAAGCGATCAAAGCTGCGCCGAAACGCACGTAGCCGCCATGGATAGGGTTTTTGGCCATAGACCCGGGCGGCGCTGCCCGCCGCAAGAAAGTCCGCCTTGCCGTAAAACGAGAGGTAGGGCTGCAGTGCGCGGCGGTTCTGCCCCAGCCATGTTTGCAAAGATGATGTGCCGGTCTTGTGGAAGCCTGGATGGACAATGACATGGACCATCAGACAGTACGCCAACCGCCAAGGTCGGTTGCCTGCGCCAGACGCACCTTTTCGTCTTGGACGGTGCGGTCGATAAGTTGACTGCGGTTCAGATCGAGGAACTGCTGCCAAAGGCCTTCATCCGGCCCAGCATTGCCCTGGCCTACAGGCGCAAGCGCCGCGCTGACGGTTTTTGGCAGATCAAGTAGATCGCATATCGCACCACCGGGACCCAGCGGGTGATCATGCATGTCGTCCAGCGAAAGTGTGATGATCGGAATATCTTTTACTGCTGCTGCGATCTGCGCTACTGCGGCGTTCAAGTCGGCGGCGGCGGCATAACGAGTCGCGAATTCCGCTGGTGAAAGCGTCATCCGCTGCCCGCGCAAGTGATGTCGGTAGGCACTGAACAGCCAGCTATCAGCATCTCGTGTCGTCAGAATAATCCGCAAATGCGCGTCGGGATAGCGATCTTGAAAGTAACCAGTCAGGTAATTCACCAGTGTCGGCGCCGCCGCATAAGTTGCAACGCCGGGCCAGCCGGGCAGGTGACCCAGCAGCCCCTCGCAGGATACGATCAACCCCTGACCGGGGCGCAAGGCAGCCTCTTTCAGCGCGGCGTCCATAGCGGGGACGACATCCAGCAGGTCTATGGGGTTACTATGGCGGGAAAATCTGCATGTCATCCGCACGACCGGTTTCAGATGCCGCAGCATAATAAGTGCGATATGTCCTGACAGAGCGTTCCGGTTCACCCACAAGAAATGCTGGATCGAGCTTGTTCCGGTCTTATGAAAACCCGGATGCAGCAGGATGTCGGTCATGATTCGGGGAACAGGCCTTCGGGTGGGTCTGCAATGATGCGACCCGTAGACAAGTCAACCGTCGGCACCAAGGCCTGTGTGAAGGGCAACAGAACGGTTTCTGATTGGCCCGGCACTGCGATGTCCAGTAGGTCACCTGCCCCGTGGTCCACAACTCGCACGACCTTGCCAAGGACCGCGCCACCTGTGTCCAGAACGGTCAACCCTTCGAGGTCGGCATAATAATATTCGTCATCTTCAGGCGCGGGCATAGCGCTGCGCAAAGCGTAGAGATCGACATTTGTCAGGGCATCAGCGTCTTCTTTGGTGACGATCCCGTCTATCCGGGCTGTAAAACCGCCCTTGATCTGCCCAGTCAGTACGATTTGCGCAAAGATATGGCCCTGATCCGTGGTCAGGGGCGTGTAATCGGCAATCGCTTCCGGATCAGCGCAGAAGGATTTCAGCCGCACCTCTCCTCGGACGCCGAAGGATCCGGACAGTCGGCCGACGATGACTTTTGTGTCTGATGCGGTGGTCATGTTGAACCCTCTTCTTGGCGGGGCGCTGACTGTCAGCACCCGGCAAAGAAGTGGTGGGCCGGATCACAATGATCCGGCCCGCGCAGACTGGATTACTCCTGTGCTGCAGCCTCTTCTGCTGGTGCTTCCTCCGCCGGTGCTTCGACAGGGGCCTTTGCGGCCTCTTCGATGGCGGCCTGCTTGGCGGCCTTCTCGTCGGCGCGGGCTTTAGCTGCCTTGCCCGGCTCACCCTTCTTCAGGTTGGCGCGGTCTTTCTTCGGCAGGGTGCCGGCTGCTTCCAGCATACGTGCAACGCGGTCGGTTGGGACGGCGCCCTGATCTAGCCAGTACTGTACGCGCTCCATGTCCATCTTGACGCGGTTTTCGTCGTCCTTGGACAGCATCGGTGCATATGTGCCCAGCTTCTCTTTGAAGCGGCCGTCGCGCGGCATACGGCTGTCGGCAGCAACGATCGAATAGTAAGGGCGCTTCTTGGAGCCGCCGCGGGCGAGACGAATTTTCATAGCCATGGTGTAGTTCCTTCTTTGGCAGAGATGACGGAGTGTCCGTCAGGATTTGTGTTGTTCGTGGTGGTGGATGACTTCCTGAATGATGAAGTTCAGGAATTTCTTGGCGAATTCAGGGTCCAGATCGGCCTGTTTCGCAAGATCGGTAAGGCGGGCGATCTGAGTCGCCTCGCGGGCGGGGTCCGAAGGCGGCAAAGCGTGTTCCGCCTTTAGCCGACCCACGGCCTGTGTATGCTTGAACCGCTCGCCCAGAGTATAGACGAGGATCGCATCCAGCCGGTCAATGCTGGCGCGGTGGTCCTTAAGGACGTCGGCGGCGCGGTTTGTGTCGTCGGTCACAGGTCGTACTCCGGCCGGGCGTAGCGCCAGACTTCGCTGCCGTCGTGTATCTCGCCTTCGACTTTTTCAGCGCCAAGGCGTTTCGCCAACGCGATGGCACGGTCGTTTTCGGGGTCGATGTAGCTGACCAGCGTGTCGAAGCTAAGTGCGTTCCAGGCGTTGTTGCGCGCCTTTTCAGAGGCCTCGAAGGCATAGCCTTCGCCTTCGGCATCTGCGGTGAACAGAAAGCCTAGCTCTGGTTCAGGGTCGCCCGTCTCGTGGCCCAGCAGGACAAAGCCCAGAACACGCTTGTCGTCCTGATGTTCAACCGTCCAAAGCCCGCAGCCGCGCAAAATCCAACTGGCTGTCAGTTGAATAAAATCATCCCAAGCGCCTTCGCGGGTCAGCGGACCCGAGACATAACGCCCTCTGTCAGAAGTCACCAAATCGGCGAAGACGTTGAAGTCATCCATATGCGGGCCGCGCATGATCGTACGGTCTGTCGCAATACGCGGCAGAGCCTGCGCGATGCGGTCGACGGCGACGGCGGCCTGTCCGGCGGGTGGCTGTTCCCAGGGGTGAATGGTCATGGAGTGTCTCCGGTGATGCGGGGCTAAAGGTCTGTTTTGGGAGCGGCGTGACGCCAGACAGCGCTGTCAGCGTAACTATCAGGACGTACTGCCTTTGGGTCGCGGACCGCGCCTAGCTTTTCTGCGAGTGCGATTGATCGTGTGTTGTCCGGGTGGATATAGCTGACGGCCGTCGTCCATCCTAATATGTTGAAGGCGTGAGTCAGGCTGGCGCGCGCGGCCTCTGTTGCGATACCGGTGCCTTCGGTCTCGGTGCCGAAGATCATCCAACCTATTTCAGTCTCTGGCCAATCCGGCGGTGTCCAAGGTCCGACAAGGCCCAAGGCTGTATCATCGCCGCGCTGGGTGACGGCCCACATACCGTAGCCAAAGATGTCCCAGTGACCCAGTTCGGCCGCAAAGCTGCGCCAGATACCACCAAGGTTGCCGTTCTGATGAAAGAAGGCCGCACGATCAGATAACATAAAGTCGCGGAATGGTAGCCAATCGGCCGCCGCTGGCTTTCGCAGAACCAAACGGTACGTTTGCAGGATTGGGGCGGCTGCCATCATGCGGTCACCTCGGCATATTGGGCTTGGGCAAGCGGGTTGTTGTGCGCCAGATGGCGGTAAACAAGCGCCGGTTCGCCTTCGATTGTGGTTTCTTTGCCCGCAGAAGCGCCGAGGCGTTTTGCCAAAGCGCGGCTGCGCGTATTATCGGCATTGATGAAGGATGCGAGGGGGCCAAGGTCAAGACTTTCGCCGGCCCACTGGCGCACGGCCACGGCGGCCTCGTAAGCGATGCCTTTGCCTTCAGCGCCGTCGAATAGGTGATAGGCTAATTCTGTTTCGGGCCACACAGCGTGGCGCAGCAGGCCACACCGGCCCAGCACCGCCCCGGTAGCAGTATCAGTGATCGTAAAAAATCCAAAGCCGTGCCACTGCCAGTGGCCGATACCGGCGATAAAGCCGCGCCAAGCGTCATTTTCAGTACGATTCCCGCCAACCGTCGACATCCGAACAGAGGTGGTAACCCATGCGGTGAACGGCGCTAAGTCGTCCTTGCGCGGGCCACGCAAGGTCAAGCGCGACGTGCGCAGGTTGGGGGCGTTCGTCAGCATGTGACGGTACCGCGCAGACACAGGGCATGTGATACCTCTGGCTGGCGATTGCGGGACAAGTGATAACGAGACGTCATTGCTTATTTCTTCTTGCCGAAGCCGGACAGACCTGCGGGCAGCTTCATGCCGCCGCCGCCCAAACCGGGCAGGCCACCAGCGGGCATTTTGCCTTGCAGGGCCTTCGCGGCCTCCTGCATGGCAGCAGGGTCGTTCATGTCGGGCATGCCGCCACCCCTACCCATCATCTGCTTCATTGCCTGCTTCAGCATGCCACCCTTGCCCATTTTTTTCATCATGTCGGCCATCTGGCGGTGTTGCTTAACCAGCTTATTCAGCTCTGACACTTCAAGGCCCGCGCCCTTGGCGATGCGCTTTTTGCGCGACGCGGCCATCAAGTCAGGGTTCGCCCGTTCCTGCTTCGTCATAGAGTTGATCAGCGCGATTTGTCGGCGCAGGATGCTGTCATCAATCCCGGCGGCGTCCATCTGCTTGGACATCTTGCCCATGCCGGGAAGCATGCCCATCATGCCTTCCATACCGCCCATTTTGAGCATCTGGTCCAGCTGCATCTTCAAGTCGTTCATGTTAAAGCGGCCCTTCTGGAACCGCTTCATCATTTTTTCGGCCTGCTCGGCCTCGATGTTCTGCTGGGCTTTCTCGACGAGGGCCACGATGTCGCCCATGCCGAGGATGCGGCCCGCGATACGTGACGGTTCGAAGGTCTCGATCGCATCCATCTTTTCGCCAAGGCCGACAAAGCGGATCGGCTTTCCGGTGATGGCACGCATGGACAGGGCTGCACCGCCGCGACCGTCACCGTCCATCCGGGTCAGAACAACGCCAGTGACGCCGATTTTGTCGTCGAATTCCTGCGCGACGTTCACCGCATCCTGACCCGTTAGGCCATCGACGACCAGCAACGTTTCGCGCGGGTTGGCGATGTCACGGACGGCGGCGGCTTGTGCGATCAGCTCTGCGTCGATGTGCAGACGGCCCGCAGTGTCAAGCATGTAGACGTCGTAGCCACCAAGGCTTGCCGCAGTTTTGGCGCGCTTAGCGATTTGGACCGGCGTTTCGCCTTTTATGATGGGCAGGGTATCGACACCGATTTGCACGCCAAGGATCGCAAGTTGTTCCATGGCTGCGGGGCGGTTGGTGTCCAGCGATGCCATCAGCACGCGCTTACCTTCACGTTCTTTCAAACGCTTGGCCAGCTTGGCAGTGGTTGTCGTCTTGCCCGAACCTTGCAGGCCGACCATCAGGATTGGGGCGGGCGGGTTGTCAATCTTCAACGCGCCGGGATCGGTATCGCCGGTCAGTACACGCTCTAGCTCGTCATGGACGATCTTCACGACCTGCTGGCCGGGGGTGATCGACTTTGTAACGGCCTGACCAGTTGCCTTTTCCTGCACAGCGGCAACGAAGTCGCGCGCGACAGAGAGGGATACGTCAGCCTCTAACAGGGCTACCCGGACTTCGCGCAGAGCGGTTTTCACGTCGTCGTCGGACAGCGCACCCTGCTTGGTCAGCTTGTCGAAGACGCCTGACAGGCGGTCTGATAGGTTCTCGAACATCGGCGCGGGCCCCGTTTTTCGTTACATCCAGACCACTATATAGGGCCAGACGATCAATGCAGTAATGCCCCCGTGGGCGCAACGCGCTGACGAGGGGCGATCCTTCGACATGCGAAGGACCGGAAGGCTACGCTTCCGGGTGTTGGATGCCATTTAGTTGCAGCTGAACGCCGAGTCAAGCGTTGGGGCGATACCCACGGATTTGCCCGGCATAGGACCACGCGACAACGGCAGCGCACGCGGCAAGCAAGATCAGATGCCAAAATGGTAGTGTGGTGAAAAACACCAACGCAAACGTGCCTACGATCACTGTAGCCATCAATCCTAGTGCGGCTAAGCCTTGGATGCCCGGAAACCACAAACCTATGGCGCATGCCACCTCTACTGTGCCGGTGACGTACCGCGGCCATTGGCCAAATCCGATGGCATCATAGATTGCGACGTCAGCAGCACCGGATAGCAGCTTGCGAAGGCCGAAATAAAGAAAAGCGACCGTTAAGGCGGCGCGAAGGAAGGCGATGATTGCTGTCATGCGTCAGACATAGCACGACTGACGTGGTCCGCCAGAAATTGTCCCACGTCCGCCACGCTCGCGTCAGCCTCTGGCGTGCGACCGACGTTGATGTGCCAGACGTGGGGCAGGCCGGTGGTTTCAGTCAGTGTCACATTGACGCCCTGTGCCTGCAGATGCGCTGCCATCAGGCGGGCGTCGTCGTATAAAACCTCTGTCGTATCTGTATGGATCAGGACGGGTGGGGCGCCGTTGAAATTACCGAGGATTGGCGAAGCGTCGGGTTGCGCCGGGTCAGCCCCATCCAGATACGCTGCAACCCCGCGTGCACCCCAGCGGGTCGATACGAGGGGGTCGTGCCGCCGGTTGGTAATCAGTGACGGGTTCGTCAGCCGTAGGTCAGTTATCGGGCACAGCACGGCAACGGCGGTGGGTAGCGGCAGACCTTTGGCTATGATCCGTTGCAGCAGCGCAAGCGTAATATTGCCGCCGGCACTGTCGCCCGCGAGCGTTAATGGGCCGATGGTTGGATCAGACGTCAGCGCGCGCCAAGCAGCCTCTGCATCGTCGAGTCCGCACGGGAAGGGGTGCTCTGGTGCGAGGCGGTAGTTCAGAAAGATCGCCCGCATCCCAGCGGCTTTGCCCAAGGCCGCAACAAGGTGGCGATAGCCGCGCAGGTTGCCAAGCACGAAAGCGCCACCATGGATATAAAGAAGCGTGCCATGGTCATGGATCGTGCCCGTTTCGCACAATGTGCAGGACCGCCCACCCAACGCGATACTGCGCATCGTCAGATCTGGGGGCGTCCGCTGACCAATCACAGCGTTCAGGGTGAAAAGTCGTCGCAACACATGAGGGCTGCTGATCAGCGCCAGCAGCGGCTTTTGCACAAGGCGAGCGTGCAGCGTGGCAAGGCGTTGAGCGAAGGAATGCATGCGACCTGTCTCGGCTGAGGTAGTGGTCCGGTCAAGTCCAGTGACGACCAGAACCGCAATTAGACGTTGCAACCTTGAACGAAATTGCCGAACTTTGGCGCAAATGTTCTTAAATGCACAGGATGCGGCGTGGACAGCTGGGACGAAATCCGCACGGCCTTTCAGGTCGCACGCGCTGGTACCGTAAGCGGGGCGGCGGATGCGCTAGGTGTGCATCATGCGACCGTCATTCGCCATATTGACGCACTTGAGGGGCGGTTGGGTGTAAAGCTGTTTCAACGGCACGCCCGTGGCTATACGGCGACCGAAGCCGGGGCGGACCTGTTACGTGTGGCACAGGCAACGGACGAACAATTCACGCAATTGGCTGGACGTATCAAAGGCTTGGGCGAGGGTGTCCGTGGTGATTTGGTCATTACGTCGCTTGCATCGCTTAGCCCGATCCTGATGCCCGTCCTAGTAGGCTTTCAACAAGAATACCCGGAAATCCGGCTTCAGTTCCTCACTGGCGACCGCGTGTTCCGTTTAGAATACGGCGAAGCGCACGTCGCAATCCGTGCAGGCGCGCAGCCGGTTGAACCCGACAATGTCGTGCAACCGCTGGTATCTCAGCGGGTCGCACTTGTGGCATCAGGAAGCTATATTGAGCGTTATGGCAGGCCCAAGGACGAGGACGACCTGATCAACCATATTTTTGTTTCTCATGTCGAAGAACCGCACCGCGCCCCGTTCTTTCGCTGGCTACACGAGAAGGTCGGACCGGAACGCATGGTCCTGCGCGCTACGGACATGCGCGTTATGACAGAGGCGATCATTGCCGGCGCAGGGATTGGTTTCGTGTCAGAACTGGCGCTACCGTTCTATCCAAAACTAGTTCCTGTTGTGCCGTCACGCGATGAATGGTCAGCGCAGCTTTGGCTGGTGACGCATGTGGACCTACACCGCAGCGTCAAGGTCCAGACATTCCTAAGCTACCTGAAGGCGCAAGCTGCGAACTGGACCAGCTAATGCGACCAGCGATGGCGGGGCATCTTGCGATGTTGACCTTTTCGGCGCTTGTCGCCGGGTCTTTTGCATTAGGATCGCGGGCAGCTAACGACATTGACCCCTTGGTAATGACGGCCGCGCGGTTTTGGGTCGCGGCAGCGGTTTTGACAGCGGTGGCCTTAGTATTAGGCAAATGGGACCGCAGAGCGGCGCGCGCGCCTTGGCGTTTCGCGGTCTTGGGGTCGCTGATGGGCGCATATTTCGTAGCGATGTTCGAGGGATTAAAGACCGCGCCTCCGGTCAGCACCTCGGCGGTCTTTACTCTAACCCCGATCATGGCTGCCGGGTTTGGTTGGTTGCTGATGCGACAGCGCCTTACGCCTCGTATGGCGATGGCGCTGGCTATTGGCGGGGCAGGCGCGTTGTGGGTCATCTTTCGGGCGGACCTTTCTGCACTGCTGGCGGTCGATATCGGGCGCGGAGAGGTCATTTTTTTCTGGGGATGCATCGCACACGCCCTCTATACGCCATTGGTCGCACGCTTTAAACGCGGTGAGGGCACGCTGACCTTCGCCGCTTTCACCTTGCTTGGCGGCGCCATCGTCGTCAGCCTTTATGGCTGGCGAGAGATCGTCGCGACAGACTGGGGCCAATTACCAGCAATCGTCTGGATTACATTGGCCTATGTCGCTTTGTTTGCCTCGGCGTCCAGTGTTGCTTTGCTGCAGTTTGCAGCGGCGCAACTGCCAAGCGCGAAGGTTATGGCTTATACCTACCTTACGCCCTCGTGGGTGATCGGCTGGCAGTTGGCGCTGGGTGCATCGCCGCCGCCGGGTGTGGTGTTGGTGGGGATCGCCGCAACCATCATCGCACTCGTTCTGCTTTTGCGTGATGACGACGCGCTACGGGCAGCCGTTCCGGCAGAGTGATCAGCAATATCTTGCTTCTTTCGGGGGCAACTCCTTGCCGATTGAATTGAAATCTTTGCAACCAGAAGGCGGTTACCTGCGTTTCCTTTCTGCGTAATCACAGGAGGATACGTCATGGAAAGCCAACACAACCTGATCGATTCCAACCGGGTAAACGGGACCTATGTATATGGCGCAGATCGCCAGCAGGTCGGTCATATCGACCATCTGATGATCGACAAGGTTTCCGGTAATGTCGCCTATGCCGTGATGAATTTCGGAGGATTTCTAGGGATGGGCGAAGAGCGGCAACCCTTGCCGTGGAAGTCGTTGCGTTATGATACTGAACTTGGTGGGTATTTGACGGACTTGCCAAACGATCAATTGAAAGGTGCGCCCGAGCGCGTGCCAGAATGGGACCGCGACCGCGCCTACGAAGCGCGGCTGCATGATTATTATGGTCTTGCGCCCTACTGGCTTTGACCCGTTGTGGCGTTAGTCGCTGATGACAAGCTAGGTGCTATTGTTCGCCGCCTGACAGAAGATTCCCAGTGTCGGCTCGATGTGCGATATTCGTGGGATGAGACGCGATGACATCTGCCTTTACCTTGGCCCCGCCGACCGATCTGAGCTTCAAGCCCTGATCAGCAACCGCAACAC
>JAGXIQ010000025.1 GCA_024635625.1 Loktanella sp.
CGCGCTCGACGACCTGCGCTGGCACCGGATGATCCGCGACAGCGGCTGGCAGGGTAAGGTCGTTACGGCTTATCGGCCCGATGCCGTCGTCGATCCTGATTTTGCAGGCTTCGCAGATAACGTGGCTAAGATGGGCGAAATGGCGGGGGGAGATACGTCCACTTGGACCGGCTACCTTGCGGCCCACCGAAACCGCCGAGACTATTTCAAATCCTTCGGTGCGACATCTAGTGACCATGGCCATCCAAGTGCCCGGACAGAGGATCTGCCGCAAGACGTGGCTGCCAAACTGTTCGATAAGGCGCTGCAAGGCACATGCACTAACGAGGAGGCCGACGCATTTCGCGGGCATATGCTGACGGAAATGGCTCGGATGTCTCTGGACGACGGCCTTGTCCTGCAAATCCATCCCGGTGCGTTTCGGAACCATTCTGATCTGATTGCCGCGCGGTTTGGTCGCGACAAGGGCTATGACATCCCGATGCGTACGGACTACGTCCACGCGCTCAAACCGCTGCTGGATGCTGTGGGGCATCGCCATGACCTGACCGTTATTTTGTTCACGCTGGACGAATCCACTTACGCGCGTGAACTGGCCCCCTTGGCTGGGGTTTATCCTTGCCTGCGCCTTGGCCCGCCATGGTGGTTCCACGACAGTCCCGAAGGCATGCTGCGGTTCCGCCAGATGGCGACGGAAACCGCCGGATTTTATAACACCGTGGGCTTCAACGACGACACCCGCGCCTTCTGCTCGATCCCGGCACGGCATGACGTTGCCCGCCGCGTTGACTGCGCCTTCCTCGCCACGTTGATCGCCTCTGGGCGGCTCGACGCGGACGAGGCACCTCAGGTCGCTTATGACCTGGCTTACCGGCTTGCCAAGCAAGCTTACCGGCTTTGAATAGCCACTTTTCTGGGGAGGAAAGACTATGAAACTAAGGACTACTCTGATCACCGCGCTGCTGGGCAGCGTCGCCATGGCCAGTGCTGCCAGCGCCGCCTGCGAGACGACCCTGCGGTCGTCCGACACCCATCCCGAAGGTTACCCCACCGTAGTGGCCGTGCAGGAGATGGGTAAGCTGCTGGAAGAGCGTACTGACGGGCGGTTATGCATCGAAGTTTTCGCCTCTGCCCAATTAGGAGAGGAAAAAGACACGATCGAGCAGACCCAGTTTGGGGTCATCGACATGAACCGCGTCTCGCTTGGGCCGTTCAACAACATCATCGAAGAAACGCAGATCCCGTCGCTGCCCTATATCTTCCGGTCCGTCGATCACATGCACAAGGTTATGGATGGCCCTGTAGGTCAGCAGATACTTGATGCTTTCTCTGACCACGACCTTGTCGGACTGGCATTCTTCGACGGCGGCTCGCGCAGCTTTTACAACTCTGAAAAGCCGATTAACAGCATGGAAGACCTTGCGGGAATGAAATTCCGCGTGATGCAGTCCGATATGTTTGTCGATATGGTCGGTGCGCTGGGCGCAAACGCGACCCCGATGCCGTATGGAGAGGTGTATTCCTCGATCCAGACAGGCGTGATCGACGGCGCGGAAAACAACTGGCCGTCTTACGACAGCTCGGGCCACTTCGAAGTCGCAAAGTACTATACCTTGGACGAACACCTGATCGTTCCCGAAGTGCTGATGATGTCGAAAACATCATTCGAAAAGCTAAGCGCCGAAGATCAGGAGATTGTGCGCCAATCCGCCAAGGACGTCGTGCCTATGATGCGTGAACTTTGGGCCGCCAGCGAAAAGGAATCCGAAGACAAGGTTCGTGCCGCCGGTGCCGAAATTGTCAAGGATATCGACAAGCAGCCGTTCATCGACGCGATGGTTCCGGTCTACGAAAAGTATGTCACCTCGGACAAGCTTAAGCAGATGGTCGCCGATATTCAGGCGACAGAATAAGATCTGAACCCCCGCCCGGAACTGTCCGGGCGGGGGTGACATGTTGTCGGGGGACACATCTTGAAAAGCTTAATGTTGCGGGTGGCGCAACTGACCGGCGCTCTGGCGCGTCTGGCATTGTGGATCGCAGGTATCGGTCTGGTCATGATGACCGCCTTTATCGCCGCACAGGTATTCTGGCGCTATGTGTTGAACGATAGTATCATCTGGACCGAACCTGCGTCCGTGATGATCATGGGGTGGTTCATCTTTCTGGGGGCCGCCGTCGGCATTCGTGAAGGCTATCACCTTTCGTTTGACGTGTTGCTTTACATGATCCCGCACCGAGGCAAGATGGTGCTGTATTCCATTTCCGATACTGCTGTGGCCGCTTTTGGGGGTGGCATGGCTTGGTTCGGTTGGTCGCTGGCCGCAAAGGCCGCAAGCAACATCATGCCATCGCTCGGCATTTCCGATGCCTGGAGCTTTATTCCCCTCATTATTGGCGGCGTCCTCGTCGTCCTTTTCTCGATAGAGCGGATTGCTCGCCGGGCTGCCGGACTACCCACCGCCCGTTTTGGCGAAGACACAGAAGAGGCTGCATAAGTGGAACTTTACGTCCTGTTCGGCACCTTCGTGGTGCTGCTACTGATTGGCACGCCGGTCGCCTTTTGTCTTGGTGTGTCCAGTTTTGCGACGATCGCCTACCTCGGCCTGCCGCCTGTTGTGGTCTTCCAGCGCCTGAACTCCGGTGTGTCGGTCTTTGCTCTAATGGCGATCCCGTTCTTTATCTTTGCCGGCGATCTGATGGTGCGTGGCGATATCGCCCGCAGGCTCGTTGCCCTCGCAGGGGCCTTCGTTGGCCATTTCCGTGGCGGACTTGGTCAGGTGAATGTGCTGTCATCTGTTATGTTCGGTGGTGTCTCTGGCTCTGCCGCGGCAGACGCCAGCGCGGTTGGTGGCCTGATGGTGCCGCAGATGAAAGAACGCGGATACGACGTTGATTATGCCGTTAATATCACCGTTGTCAGTTCGATCATCGCGTTACTGCTGCCGCCGTCGCACAATATGATCATCTACTCGATCTCTGCGGGGGGTCGGATTTCTATCGCGGACCTTTTCACGGCAGGCATCCTGCCGGGCTTTTTGCTGGCAATGTCGCTGATGATTGCCGCTTGGTGGGTCGCGGTGAAAAAAGGCTACCCTGTCCAGCCTTTCCAAGGCTTCCGTATGATGGGCACGCTCTTTGTCTCTGCAGCACCCGGTCTGATCCTTGTGGTGATCATCTTTGGCGGTGTCCGGTCGGGTATCTTTACCGCGTCTGAATCGTCAAATATCGCAGTAGTTTACGCGATGTTGGTAACCTTCTTTGTTTACCGGACCTTGTCGTTCCATGACTTTGCAGAGGCGACGATGGCCGCCGTCCGCACCACTGCGATGGTGCTGTTGGTGATTGGCTGTGCCGCCTCCTTTGGGTGGCTGCTGGCTTATACCAAGGTTCCCACGATGATGATCGAGGCGATGCAGGACGTCAGCGACAATCCCATTGTGATCCTGCTGTTGCTGAACGTGATCTTGCTGGTTCTGGGCACATTCATGGATATGTCACCGCTGATCGTCATTACCACACCGATCTTTCTGCCAGTCGCGACGGCATTCGGCGTCGATCCGGTCCACTTTGGCGTGATCCTGATCCTCAACCTTGGTATCGGGTTGTGTACACCACCGGTAGGGGCGGTTCTGTTCGTTGGCTGTGCCGTAGGGCGTATACCGGTCTGGACCGCAGTGCGTTCGATCTGGCCTTTCTACGGCGCAGCCTTTGCTACGCTGATGCTCGTAACTTACATCCCCGGCCTGTCGCTTTGGCTGCCATCGTTGTTCCACTGAAGGAGGTCCCATGCCCTATCCTGTCGTTGCCCCCGATCCCGGCGTTACCCGTCAAGTCTTGTCTGAAACCCCAGAGATGATGTTGGTGGCCGTTGGTTTTGCCGCCGGGGCTTGCGGCAAACCACACAGCCATCATCATGTGCAGGCCACCTATGTGAAGTCCGGGCGCTTTACCTTTACACTTGACGGCGTCGACCACGACCTTGGCCCAGGCGACAGCCTTGTGATCCCATCCAACGTCACCCACGGCTGCATGTGTGTTGAAGACGGCGAACTGATCGACGCCTTCACGCCGCGCCGCGACGATTTCCTTTAAACTGAAAGAAGACCCATGCTGCAGACCCAGACCCGCTATGCCATTGATCCTGCCACTGCCAAGGTGCTGGATACCGACCAACTGCGCGATCATTTCCACGTTACCGGCCTGTTCGCGGATGGCGAGATCAAGCTGATCTACAGTCACTATGATCGTCTGATCCTCGGCTCTGCTGTGCCCGGAACGGGTACGCTGACATTGGACAAGGTCGCCGAAACTGGCACGGCCACGTTCCTTGAACGACGCGAAATGGCCGTCCTGAATGTGGGGGATACTGGTACCGTAGGCGTTGCCGGTGAAACGCATTCGCTGGACAAAGGAGAGGTGCTTTATATTGGTATGGGCGCTGGCCCCGTCGATTTTGCAGGCGCTGGTCGATTCTATATCCTGTCAGCCCCCGCCCACCGGACTTGCCCGACGAAGCTGATTAAACTCTCTGATGCGCGCCGCGTCGAAATGGGCGCGTCCGAGACGTCCAACAAGCGGGTCATCCTGCAATTTCTGCATCCAGAGGTCGCAGAGTCTTGCCAATTGCTGATGGGTTATACGCAATTCTCTGAAGGCTCCGTTTGGAACACGATGCCTGCGCACACCCACGACCGCCGAATGGAGGCGTACTTGTATTTCGACATGCCAGCCGACCGCCGCGTGTTCCACATCATGGGAGAGCCGACCCAGACCCGTCACATTGTCATGGCGAATGAAGAGGCCGTCATTTCCCCGCCATGGTCCGTCCACGCGGGCGCAGGCACCGGATCCTACACCTTCTGCTGGGCAATGGCGGGCGACAACGTCGACTTTACCGATATGGACATGATCCCGATGGAGGGCCTCCGGTGAGCATGTTTTCTTTACAAGGCAAGCGCGCGCTGGTGACCGGTGCCAACACCGGTATCGGCCAAGCGATTGCTGTCGGTCTGGCACAGGCGGGGGCGCAGGTCATTTGCGCGGGCAGGCGCGCTTGCGACGAAACCGTTGCAATGATCACTGACGCGGGCGGCACTGCGTCCGCGGTGCTGGTCGATTTCGCCGATCCGATGGCGGGCCAGGGACTATTCGCAGGTCAGCCTATCGACATCCTTGTCAACAACGCTGGCATCATCCGCCGTAACGATGCCCTCGACTTTACTGAAGAGGATTGGGACGCCGTGATGGACGTGAACCTCAAGGCTTTGTTTTTCACCACGCAAGCTTTTGCCAAGGCGGTTCTGGCGCGGGGCGCACAAGGCCGGGTCGTCAATATCGCATCCCTGCTATCGTTCCAAGGCGGCATTCGCGTGCCCAGTTACACCGCATCCAAACACGGTGTCGCGGGCTTGACCAAGCTGCTCGCGAATGAGTGGGCTGCCAAGGGCATCAATGTAAATGCCGTCGCCCCCGGCTATATTGAAACCAACAATACCGAGGCTTTGCGCGCCGATGTTGAACGCAATGCAGCGATCCTTGATCGCATCCCCGCGGGCCGCTGGGGCGAGGCTTCTGATATCGCCGGGGCTGCCGTCTACCTTTGTACGCCAGCTGCAAATTATGTCCACGGTACAATCCTCAACGTGGATGGAGGCTGGCTTGCCCGCTGAACGCCTGACCCGCGGGGTTACCACCGCGCCCTCTACCGGTATCGTCCACCTCGGCCTTGGTGCATTCTTCCGTGCCTTTGGCTGCGTTTATGTCGCCGATGCCATGCAGGCGTCTGGTGGCAACTGGGGCATCGTGGGCGTCAGTCTGCGCAACCCAAATACGCGCGACGCGCTGCGTCCGCAGCAATGGGCCTATACATCGGTCACGCTTGCGCCCGACGGGCCGCAGACCCGCACGATTAATGTTTTGAATAACGTGCTGGTCGCCCCCGAAGACCCAGAGGCCGTACTGGCCACAATGGCTGATCCTGCTGTGAAAGTCGTATCACTGACTGTGACCGAAAAGGGCTATTGCCACAATCCGGCGACTGGCGCGCTGAATTTTGATCATCCGGACATCGTACACGACCTGTCCCACGACCTGCCGCGTTCGGCGCCCGGTTACATCGTCCGTGCTTTGCAGCGACGGCGTGTGGCGGGAGTCGCGCCCTTTACCGTCCTGACCTGCGACAACCTACCGAACAACGGCCCGCTGGTCCGCAATATTGTGCTTGATCTTGCCCGTCGGATCGACCCCCAACTTGCCGATTGGATCGCCGCAGAGGGGCGTTTTCCCGCGACGATGGTGGACCGGATCACGCCTGCCACTACCGACGCCGATATCGCATCGGTCGAACGACTGACCGGCTCCTATGACGCCGCCCCTGTGATGCATGAACCGTTCCGTCAATGGGCGGTGCAGGACGATTTTGTGAATGGGGATCGCCCTGATCTTGCCGCCGCTGGCGCACAACTCGTCGACAACGTCACTGCATTCGAGGACATGAAGCTGCGGATGCTGAATGGGACGCATTCGGCGCTTGCTTACCTAGGTTACCTTTCGGGGCACGAGACGATTTCAGATACAGTTGCCGATCCTGTTTTTGCGGCCTACGTCCGCCAGTGTTGGTCCGAAATCATCCCAGCCGTGGACGCGCCTGACGGCGTCAGCCTGTCGGCCTACGCCGACGCGTTGTTTGATCGATATTCCAACCCCGCCATTCGACACCGCACTTGGCAAATTGCGATGGATGGCAGTCAAAAACTGCCGCAGCGCTTGCTGGGCACCCTGCGCGAAAACCTTGCAGCAGGCCGCGACAGCCCGGCACTGTGCCTCGCCGTGGCGGGCTGGATGCGCTACGTTGCTGGCACGGACGAGGCAGGCGCGCCCATTGACGTGCGCGATCCCTTGGCCGATTTGTTGCGCGACCGCGCCACAGATACACCTGCCCGCACCGTTGCCGCCCTTCTGGCCGTGCCGCAGGTTTTTCCCGCCGATCTGGCCACCCACCTTGCGGGACCCGTGACCGATGCCGCAGCATTGCTATGGTCAAAGGGGGCCCGCGTCGCAGCACATCAGGTGACGTCATGATCGAAAGCTGGCGTTGGTACGGCGATCTTGACGCGATCACCTTGCCAGAGGTCGCCCAGACAGGTGCTTCTGGCATCGTCACGGCCCTGCACGAAATCCCTTATGGACAGGTCTGGGACGTTGACGCCATCGCCACCCGCAAGGCTCGCGTCGCGCAGGGGGGCTTTGATTGGGTTGTTGTCGAAAGCTTACCCATTCATGAAAGTATCAAACGCGGCGAAGGCGATCTGACCACGCTTTTCGCCAACTACCGCCAGTCCATGGCAAACCTCGCGGCCAATGGCATCAAGACGATCTGCTACAACTTCATGCCACTCCTCGATTGGACCCGCACCGATCTTACAGCACCCGTGACAGGCGGTGGGACTTGCCTTCGGTTTGAGGCCACCCGCATGGCTGCCTTTGAGGTACACATGCTTGGCCGCCGCGACGCAGAGGCCGATTACTCGCCCGATGTCCTGAACAAAGCTGCCGCGTGGTTCCAGCAGGCGACGCAGGCTGATCGCGACGCACTGTTGGCGTCGATCATGGCAGGCTTGCCGGGCGCGTTTGACCGCTACGACATTCCGGGCTTGCGCAATGCCCTGCAATCCTATGACTGCATCGACCGTGAAGCCCTTCGTGCGCATTATAAACGGTTTCTGGAAGAGGTCGTTCCCACCGCGACCGACCTTGGCATGCGCCTTTGCGTTCATCCCGACGATCCACCCCGCGACATCCTAGGTTTGCCGCGTATTGTGTCGGATGCGGACGACATCGCGTGGATTATGGGTGCAGTTGATGCCCCTGCGAACGGTCTGACGCTTTGCTCTGGTTCCCTTGGCGCGAACCCGGCCAACGACGTGCCCGCCATTGCGAAACACTTTGCAGATCGCATCCACTTTGCCCATCTGCGTAACGTGGCCAAAGACCCCGATGGATCATTCGAAGAAGCCGCCCATCTTGATGGCGATACCGACATGGTGGCACTGGTCCAAGTGCTGTTGGACGAGGAATCCCGCCGCCGCGACGTAGGCCGTGCTGATCACGCGATCCCATTCCGCCCCGATCACGGCCATCACATCTTGTCAGACCTCGACCGCGCTCTTATCCTCGGATACCCTTTGATCGGTCGCCTACGCGGGTTAGCCGAATTGCGCGGCGTCATCCGTGCCTTAAGCCACGAAAGTAAATATGCCTGATCCATTGATACTGCACCCTGCCGATACCGTCGCTGTCCTGACGGAACGTGCCCCTGCTGGAAGCGATCCGCTGAGACTTGGCGCGCCGCTGGAAAAGCCCGTAGCGCCCGGTCACAAGATCGCCCTGACGGTGATGACGACGGGGCAGGCGGTGCTGAAGTTCGGCCAGATCATCGGCACTGCCACAGCGGACATAGCACCGGGCGAACACGTCCACACCCACAACTGCGCCTTTTCTGACCACGATCAGGATTACGCTGTTGGCGTTGATCTAGTCGCTGCGCAGGCCGCGATTCCGCAAAGCGCAGCCTTGACGTTCCAAGGTTACGCCCGCGCCGATGGCCGCGTGGGCACCCGCAATTATATCGCCCTTGTGGCGACGGTGAATTGCTCTGCTACTGTGATCCGCAAAGCCGCTACTGAAATAGAGGCGGCAGGCCTGTTGGCCGACTATCCCAACATCGACGGTATTGTCGCACTGGCCCACGGCACTGGGTGTGGAATGGATCAGGACGGACCGGGATTTGTGATCCTCGACCGCGTGCTATGGGGCCATGCCACTCATCCAAATGTCGGTGCGACGGTCTTTGTGGGGTTAGGCTGCGAGGCGATGCAGATCGCCCGGATGCAATCGCATTTTGGTGACGCTGGCACTGATCGGTTCCACGCCCTGACGATCCAAGGGACCGGTGGTACCCGCGCCACGATCGAGGCGATCAAGGCGCATGTCACCTCTATTCTGTCGCACGTCAACGCCGTCACCCGTACGCCTCAACCGATGAGCGCGCTGCGCATCGCCCTGCAATGCGGCGGGTCCGACGGGTTTTCATCTATCACCGCCAACCCAGCGCTTGGCGTTGCCTCTGACCTGCTGGTCGCACAAGGGGCGACGGCGATCCTTGCGGAAACGCCGGAAATTTACGGCGCCGAACAACTACTTCTTCGGCGTGCTGCGAACGCTGCCGTTGGCGATAAGCTGATCGCCCAAATTCGCTGGTGGGAAAACTACACCGCGATGAACGGCGGTTCTATGGATAATAACCCCAGCCCCGGCAACAAGCAGGGCGGGATCACGACAATCCTTGAAAAGTCCCTAGGGGCGGCGGCCAAGGGCGGGTCGACCCCGCTGACGGCTGTTTACGACTATGCTGAACAGGTGACGGAACCGGGCTTTGTCTTTATGGATACCCCCGGCTACGATCCGGTATCCGCCACGGGGCAGATTGCGGGCGGGGCACAACTGGTTGTCTTCACGACCGGGCGCGGATCGGCCTTTGGGTCGAAACCTGCACCGACGATCAAGCTGGCGACATCCGACGCGCTTTACGCCCAAATGCCAGACGACATGGATATGACCACAGGCGACATTGTGACGACGGGCGTCAGCATCGCCGCCAAAGGGCAAGAGATTTTCGACATGATCCGCGCCGCAGCTTCGGGTCAAATCACAAAATCCGAGGCTTTGGGACTGGGCGACAACGAATTCGTGCCGTGGCAGGTCGGTTGCGTGATGTAAGACAGGCGATGGACCTTACGACAACCACCGCCTAGCCTGACCGCACTTAGCCGGAGCCGTCCCATGACCCCTAATGATCTGTTGCGCGCGATGTTCACCGCCGGTGTCGCCGCAGCACAGCCCGCGTTGTGCGTGCCGCCACATCTGCCGCGGCCACCTAAGGGGCGCACGATCGTCATTGGCGCCGGCAAGGCCGCCGCTGCGATGGCCCGCGCGGTAGAAGATCACTGGGACGGCGACTTTTCTGGCCTTGTCATCACGCGCTACGGCCATACCGTTCCCTGCGTGCGGATTGAAGTCGTAGAGGCCTCTCATCCTGTGCCGGACGCTGCTGGGCAGGCGGCCACACGGCGGGTGTGGAATCTTTGCGCGAACCTAACGTCAGACGATCTTGTGATTTGTCTATTTTCTGGTGGGGGATCTGCATTGCTGGTCGATCCTGCGCCGGGGGTGACCTTGGCTGATAAGCAGGCGGTAAACGCTGCATTGCTCGCCTCCGGGGCGGATATTACCGAAATGAACACTGTCCGCCGTCATTTATCGGGGATCAAAGGTGGGCGGCTCGCGGCCCATTGTTATCCCGCACGGGTTGTCACACTTGCGATATCGGATGTGCCGAGGGACGCGGCATCGGTCATCGCATCAGGCCCTACAGTCGCTGATGCGACCACATCAGCAGAGGCACTTGCGATCTTGAGCCGCTACCGCATCACGGCGCCGCCGTTATCGGAAACCGTGAAACCAGACGATCCACGGCTTGTTACCGCCAGTTTCACCCTAATCTCATCGCCGCTGATCGCATTGCAGGCTGCTGCCGACGTGGCCACCGCGCAGGGCATCCCCTGTCACATTCTTGGTGATGCGCTAGAGGGCGAATCCCGTGACGTCGCCCGCACCCTTGGCGGCATCGCTGCCAGTGTGGCGGCACACGGATTGCCCTTTGCGGCCCCCTGCATCTTGCTGTCGGGTGGCGAAACAACAGTCACTGTGCGCGGTAGCGGGCGGGGCGGTCGCAATGTGGAATTCCTTTTGGCCCTCGCCGTCGCCCTGAACGGACACCCAGGCATTCACGCACTCGCGGGCGACACCGACGGTATTGACGGGATCGAAGAAGTGGCAGGGGCCTTAATCACACCAGACACCTTGTCACGGGCGCGGGGACACGGCCTGGACCCTCGCGCGGAACTAGATGCAAATAACGCACACGCTTTGTTCGAGATTTTGGGCGATCAGGTCATCACCGGCCCGACGCTGACCAACGTGAACGACTTGCGAGCGATCTTGATTACCTAATCCGACACCCGTGCCGTCGTTAGAAAAAATTGTAGTGCCACGGGGTCGATGGGTTTGTGCAACAGGCTGACGTCGGCCTGCGCACAGGCGGCCCCCAACCCCGGCGCGCGGTCAGTGGCGATCAGGCGGCAGGGGATTGGGCCGTGCCTGCCGCGTAGCTGCGCAATGAGTGCTATACCAGCCTGACTGTCGCCCATGGGATCGTCAATCAGCATTGCATCCGGCGTCAACTCGATCTCGGCCAGCAAGGCCTTGGCTTCGGCGCCGCTTGCGACGTCAAGCACCTGAACGCCCCAGCGTTCCATCAGCGTGCAAAGCGCGCGACGCATGCCAGTGTCATGTTCCACCAGCAATACGATCATCCCGTTCATATCGATGGCATGATCCAGCCGCCGGACCGGCATCGTGTCCGCCACCGTCAACGGTGGCGCCGCGCGGGGGACCGTCAGATGAAAGCAGGTTCCGCGCCCCAGTGTCGTCCGCATTCCGTGGTGATGATCCAACAACGCGCAGGCCCGTTCGACGATGGCTAGCCCTAGGCCCAGACCGTTGCCCGTGTTGGCGACTGGGTCGATGCGGTGGAATTCCTTGTAGATGTTTTCTTCTTCTGCCTGCGGAATACCGGGGCCGGTGTCCCAAACCTCTATCCGCACAGCGTCGCCGCGCCTGCGGGTGCCGACCAGCACCCGACCGCGCGGCGTGTAGCGGATAGCATTCCCTATCAGGTTTTGCAGAATGCGTCGTAGATAACTCGCGTCGGTCTGCACAAGCGCGGGACAGGGCATGATCCGCAGATCAAGACCCTTTGCCGCCGCCAACGGGCGTAATTCGTCGTCCAACTGCCGTAATAAGCGCCCTAGATCGACTGCACTTAATCGTACCGGGGCGGTGCCGGATTCTAGTTGGCTGATATCCAGCAGCGCCCCGATGATATCCTCGACGCTTGTCAGGGCGTTCAATGCTTTTGACAAGATTTCATGCTGCCCCGGCGCCAACGTATCGTCGGCGACAGACGCACAGTACAGCTTGGCCGCCGATAGGGGTTGCAGCAGGTCGTGGCTGGCGGCAGCGACGAAGCGCGATTTGCTGGCATTTGCTTTTTCGGCATTGGCCAGCGCGACGGCGATTTCTGCGGTGCGCGCCTCGACACGCGCCTCTAGCAAGTCGTTGGCCGCGCGTAATTCCGCCGCAGCCCGCCGTTCAGCAGTCACGTCGGTAAAGCTGATCACAAAGCCACGGTCCGGCATCTCTTGTGCAAAGATGTCAAATACTTTGCCTTGGCGCTGGCGCACCTCGAACCGCAAGGGTGGCCGGGAACCCGCATGCTGCACCCAGCCTAGGACATGATCCGGACGCACATCGCCCTGCATCCGTAGATCGTCCTGCAACCGTCGGAACAGGAAATCAAAGTCCGCGCCGACCCGAAATTGCGTCAGCTTGATCGACAGCATGTTAGCGACCTGCCGGTTCCAACCGACTAGGCGGTTATCACCGTTAAAGATGCAGACACCTTGATGAATATGATCCAGCGTCGCGCGGATCAACGCCGTGTGGTCGTCCATCAGACGGGACCGTTCTTCACGCTCTAGCCGGATTATGTCCGTCACGTCGGTCTGCATGATGACGGTTTGGCGATCTGGCGTGCGCTGTTCGCTGACCTGCAGCCAGCGGTCGCCCGCCATGCGGACGTTAAAGGCAACGGAATCGTCGCCGTGTTGGGCCATGCGCTGACGCACCCAATCGTCAGGGGTCACATCCTGTGGCAGGCGAAGACTGGGGCTGCGCGACACTAGATGAACGTATTGATCGAAGGTCAGGCCCGGCTTGAGTTGATGTACCACTCCGTTCATGGCACTGGCAAACCTGCTATTGCACAAAACCATAACGTCGCCCCGGTCAAACAGGGCAAAACCTTCGCCGATGGTTTCGATCGCGTTGGCAAGGTCGGATCGGGCGGCCTCTGTCGTCTTCTTCGCCTTGGCGAGTTCGGTGTTCGACTGGTTCAGCAGGTCCAGCGCGTGTTCCAGCTCTCGGGTGCGGGCGCGGACTGTATCTTCAAGCAGGACTGCGCGCTGGAACTGGGCATAGGCCGCGTCGGAGTCATTGTTCATCTGTTCCACCCGCTTGATTAGGGCGGCAGAAATGCTAAGCAGTTTTTCGTTTTGACGCGTCAGGCTGTCGGCTGGATTGATCAGCGACTGAGAGTTCATGGGAGTACCACACCGGGCGGGTAGATCGCGACGCCGGTCATCGTTTGGTTGATATGCAAGCCGTTGTGCTGTTCGCCATAGGTCGAAAAACCAACAACATTATAATCCGCGAGGACCTGACTCACGGCGCCGGACTGCTGCTTTTGCTCTGCCTCAATCCGGCGCAGGATGCAGTCAAAGGCGATGATCGTGTCCGGTGTGCCGATATCAGACAGTGCCCCTAATTCACGCTCTAGATGAGCGGACATATTTTCTGAATCCGCCAACGTCAGCACCATGCCTTCGTCGATGGCCGAAAAGAACACCAGCGCACCGTCCTTGGTCACCTGTTGGATTGCACGAACGTGGTGCCGTCCGCCAAAGCGCACAACGACCGGGTAGGCGGCGAAAGTGAAGGGGTCCAGCTGCGCCGGGTCTTTGCCTAGCAAGCGGGCATATTCGCTTGCCGCATTTTCGGCGTTGATCTCGTGGACGATGCGCGCCTCGGGGTCGGCGCGGGTCACGACCATGCGGCGATCTGTCGGCGTCAGGTGGTCAAGGCTGAAAACCTTGACCGGGCAGCAGGTCCGGACGCAGGTCAGCACGGCAATGTCATGCATCACTTGGCCACCATATGCGACTGCTGTCGCGGCAAAGCGGGTACCGTCACCGGACGATCCGCCGAATAGCTGGACTTGGCCTAACCCGTGCATGACCATGGCCACCACGGCGTCCTCTCGGCGCGACAGGCCGTCCACCAACAGAATTGCAAATTCGTTCTGCCAGTGGGGGGCCGTAGCCGTCAGCGCCGAGCGTTTACGGATAATGTCGCGCACCGTCGTGTCAGGGTCCAGCGCGTTCAAATCGGGGATAAGAATGGTTTCCGTTTCGAAATGGCTGACGGGCAGGCCAATCGCGACGATCCCGCCCTCGCGGTACCCGTCCGAGATTTCGCCAGCTGTCACGCAGCCTATAACGCTGGTGCCCACTAACGCATCCGAAAGAGCCGCGATGAGGGTCGCAAAGTCCACATCGGGCGCAGCAAAGACCGCCAACAATGATAAAGGGACGTCGCCGAGTTGCGCCAAAACTTGTGCCACCGCATCTGCACTTGGATGGGCCACGTGCGCGCGTCGCACCAGTGACGCAGGCAGACCCGCATTGCCGATCATGTTTGTGGTCCCCTCCCAAGGATGGGATCAGAGTGCCGCGTCAGGGGGTCTTTTGCAACAGGCTGGAATAGCTGGCTTCTTGAGCGATCAATACAGCCTGTGTGCGGCTTTGGACGCCCAGCTTGCGCATGATAGCGGTAACATGGGCCTTGACCGTCGTTTCGGCGATGGTCAGATCATAGGCAATCTGCTTGTTCAGCTTACCTTCGCAGATCAATTGTAGAATCGTACCTTGCTGGCGGGTCAATTGACCCAAGCGGGCAAGCGCATCCTCGCGGTCGGTCACCGGCATCTCTGCGCCTTCGGTGATGTCGATGTCGTCGGGCAGATAAGTCTTACCCTGTGCAATTGTCTGAAATGCCGTTCGGAAGGTATCGCGTTGGGAATGCTTGGGCACAAAGCCAGCAGCGCCTGCCCGGATCGCGGCACAGATGATCCTGTGATCCGCCATAGAGGATACCACGACCAGCGGCACCAGCGGCACCGATCGGTGCAGCCGTATCAGACCGTCTAGGCCGGTCACGTCCGGCAAATTCAGGTCCAGCACGATAACATCAGGGGCGGGGCCTTCTTGCACTGCGGCCAGCGCTGGCTCCAGACGCTCAAATGCGGTGATTTGTTCGATCCCCGTCACCGCCCGCAAGGTCAAGCGCAGCGCGTCACAAAACAGTGGATGATCGTCGATGATCATCGCACGGGCGTCGGGGCCGAAGGGATGCTGGTCAACGGATGTCATGGTCTACCTCTGACGTTAGACTGACGTGTCACGCCTTGCAAAACAAGGCCGCAAACGGAATGGGGGCGCACCTTACGGTGCACCCCCACAGGCATTTAGTTAGCTTCAGCGAATTGGCGCGGCAGTTTGAACGTCCACAGCATCCCGCCTTGGTTCAGGTAGCTGACGGTCTGCGCGACTTCGCCACCCCAAAGAGGAACGGCGCCACCCCAACCCGACATGATGGACACATACTGTTCGCCATCCTGTTCCCACGTGATCGGCTGACCGACAACGCCGGAACCGGTCTGGAACGACCACAGCTTTTCACCAGTCTCGTCGTCAAAGGCGATGAACTCGCCCTCTGGCGTGCCGGTGAAAACCAGACCGCCAGCGGTGGACATGACGCCACCCCACAGCGGCGCGGGGTTTTTGAATTCCCACTTGATGTCGCCGGTATCTGGGTCAATCGCCTTCAACGAACCGATGTAGTCTTCGTACAGCGGCTTGATGGTGAAACCGGACCCAAGGTAGGCGGCACCCTGCTTGTAGGTCACAGGCTCGTTCCAGATATCCATGCCCCATTCGTTGGACGGCACATAGAAGTTACCGGTGTGCTGGCTATAGCTGACTGGCATCCAGTTCTTGCCACCAAGGAACGACGGTACGGCAAAGACGGTTTCTCCCTTAGCGCCATCTGCGGCGGCAGACGGATCGCCCGGACGGTTCTCTTCGTTGTAGATCGGGCGACCATTTTCATCGATGCCCGAGGCCCAGCTGATCTGGGTTACAAACGGATGGGCGCTGACGAACGCGCCGTCTTCGCGGTTCAGAACGTAGAAAAACCCGTTCCGGTCGGCAGTGCCAAAGCGCTTGTTGCCCTCTCGGTCGGTATAGGCGACCACTTCGTTGACGCCGTCATAATCCCATCCCTCGCGCGGGGTGGTCTGGAAATGCCACTTGATCTCGCCTGTGGCAGGATCGATGCCGACGCGGGATGCGGCGTACAGGTTATCACCCGCGTTGCCTTCTACCGGTGTGCCTGCATTGCGCAGGTGGCTGTTCCAAGGCGAAGGGTTGCCCGCACCGAACACCAGCGTGTCTGTGTCGGCGTCGTACGAACCACCCAGCCACGTCGCGCCGCCGCCAGTTTTCCACATGTCGCCCGGCCAAGTCGCGTTCAGCGTGCCGGTCATGGTGCTTTCTTCGCCGTTCAGCGTGCCCATGTGACCTTCGATCATCGGACGGGTCCAGACGATTTCGCCAGTCTCGGCGTTGCGGGCCTGCACTTCGCCGACGATGCCAAATTCCCCGCCAGAGTTGCCGGTGATGACTAAGCCGTTCACGATGATCGGGGCGGCGGTATAGGAATAGCCCGCCTTATAATCCGCGATCTTCTGGTTCCAGACCACGTCGCCGGTCTTGCGGTTCAGTGCGACCATGCGCGCGTCCAGCGTGCCAAAGTAAATGTTGTCGCTATAGATCGCAGCGCCGCGGTTTACGACGTCACAGCATGGCAGGATACCTTCGGGCAGACGGGCGTCATACTGCCAAGCCTCTTTGCCGGTAGCGAGGTCGATTGCGTAGATTCGCGAATAAGACCCGGTGATATACATCATGCCGTCATAAACGATTGGCTGGGTTTCCTGACCGCGTTGCTTCTCTCCTCCCAAAGAGAATGCCCAAGCAGGGACTAGGTTCGCCACGTTTTCTTTGTTGAGCGTCTCAAGCGGGGAATAGCGCTGAAGCGTGCGCCCCATCCCGTTGGTCACGACTTGTGTGGTGATCGTCGCGTCGTTCGCGATATCGTCTTCGGTCACCTGCGCTTGCGCCATGCTGCCGGCCAGCATCATCGCCGTCACTGCTGTAATGAACCTGTTCATCCGCGTTCTCCTCCCAGTTGGTGTTGTCTCACTCCCGGGCCAGCGCGGCGCCTGCGCGCACGGTCCGGCCTTGCGTCACTATCGGGGCGAACCGATCACGGGGAAATGACACCATGGTCGTAAGGGCAGGGTGCACTCACCGCCTTGCATCGACATGATGGGCCTGCGCCTTTAGTCTAACTGTCTGACAACCCGTGCCCCTGTAGGCTGCGGAAATTCGAGGGAGGACGATCATGACATTTCTGAAATCCGCAACGCTGGCGGCCCTGCTGCTGTCGGCAACCGCCGTCACGGCGCAGGAAACCACCCTGCGTGCTGCCGTGCAGGAATCTGGCACCGTGAACTGGGAACTGGACACGATCAGCCATTACGGGTTCGACACGGACAACGGCTTTACCCTTGACGTGCAGGGCATGGCAGGTGGCGATGCGGCGCAGATCGCGTTTCAGGGCGGTGCGGTTGATATGATCGTCAGCGACTGGATCTGGGTCGCGCGCCAGCGTGCTGCCGGGGCTGATTATGTATTTATTCCATACAGTCGCGCCGTGGGTGGATTGCTGGTGCCAGAAGGGTCTGAGGCGCAGACGCTGGCGGACCTTAAGGGTGGCAAGATCGGCATCGCGGGTGGCCAGTTGGACAAAAGCTGGATTATCCTGCGGGCCTACGCGAAACAGGAATACGATATGGACCTCGCCGCTGAGACGGAACAGGTCTTTGGCGCACCACCCTTGATCATGAACGCAGGCACCACCGGCGAAGTCGATGGCGCGATCAACTTCTGGCACTTTCTAGCCAAGATGAAGGCCGCAGGCATGCGCGAATTGATCTCTGTGGATACCGCAGCCGCCGCCCTTGGCCTTGACCCAGCGACGCCGCTTCTGGGCTACGTCGTGCGCGGAGAGATGCTGCGTGACCACCCGGACGTTGTGGCCGGTATGGCGAAGGCCAGCGCCGCTGCGAAAGAGAAGCTCGCGACTGATCCCGAAGCATGGGACCGCCTTCGCGACCGGATGCGCGTCGATGACGATGCGCAGTTCGTAGCCCTGCAAGAAGGCTTTAACGCGGGCACCCCGGCAATGGGAGCGGTGAATATCGAAGCTGCCGACAAGATGCTGACGCTGATGGCCGAACTGGGTGGCAAGGAGTTGGTCGGCGATGTCACATCCATGCCAGATGGATTGTTCTACACGCCGCCCGCAGAATGACAGCGCCCGTTGCGCACCTTGACCTGCCGGGGTTTTCCTTTGGGGCGACCCCGGTCCTTGGTCCTCTGTCATTGACGGTGGAACGGGGGGAAACACTGGCGCTCACCGGCCCCTCCGGCATAGGTAAATCTACCTTGCTACGCATCCTCGCAGGGCTCTATCCCGCGAAAGGCAAGCGCGATGTCATCGGTCGCATCGCCTTTGTTTTTCAGGAGCCTACCCTGCTGCGTTGGCGTAGCGCACAGCGCAACATAGAGATTGTGTCAAAGGTCACCTCCACGAAGGCCATCGCCGCACTAGAAGAAGTGGGTCTTGCTGCCTACGCAAATCGCTTTCCTGACCAGCTTAGCCTTGGACAGCAACGCCGTTTGGCGCTTGCGCGGGCCTTTGCCTGCGACCCTGATTTGATGCTACTTGATGAACCCTTCGTGTCGCTTGACGCAACAGCCGCAGACGAGATGATGACATTGTTCGCCGCCCTGCGCGCCCGTCGTGATATGGCCAGTGTCCTCGTCACTCACGCCCCCGAAGAGGCTCGCCGCCTTTCGACCCGCATCCTGACGCTTTCTGGCAGACCCGCACGCATCACCGCCGACGTCCCGGTGCATGCCGAGGCCTGACGCGGACCGGTCTTTTGCTTCTTAAACGCCAAAGCCTTGGGGCGCGCCTTGCGGTAGCCTTAGTTCATCGGGGCGTAGCGCCAGTTGTCCGCATCTGGCGTGACCTCTTCGGGATCATACCCCGCAGCCTGCAATCGCCGCGCGATCGGCAGTCCGGTGCCGGCCGCTTGATCAATCAAAGCCCGGCCAGCGGCCTCGTCCTGTGCGACGCCATAGCCGCGCAACAATGACAGGCCATAGTTGAATTGCCCGACTGGGTCGCCCGCATCTGCTGCTTTGCGGTCCCAATCGGCGGCGGCATCGGGGTTGTACGTGCCCCCAAAACCGTTGTTGTCCAGATAGCCCATCCAGGTCATCGCCCCGGTGTAACCTTGGTCGGCGCAGGTCTGGAATGTTTCGCGCGCGGCGCCGTGCCGCCCGGATTTCGTCATCAGGTACCCTGCTGCGCAATTGGTGATGCTGGTACGGCCTGCTGCGATATCCTCTAGTACCTTGTTCATTGTCAGTTCTTCGGGGTTGGTCGTGCCGTATTCATCAGCCAACGCAGCACTGCTCCACAGTGCTGTGACGAGGGCGAAGATATTCGCCGTTTTAGTGTACCGGATCATGGCATTACCCGCAGCGCGGCCCCCCAAGGAAAACGTCCCACGGCGATCGAGGTTTCTGCCACCTGATCCGCCACGTCAATTACGGTGACATCACTGCTGACGCCGTTCGTGGTGAACAACTTTGTTTCGTCGGCATTAAAGGCCAAATGCCAAACCCGGCGCCCCGTCAGGATATAGCGTTCCACCTCATAGGTTTCAGCATTCACGACAGCGACATGGTTTGCTGGTCCAAGAGCGACAAAAGCAGTCTTCTCGTCCTCTGTCAGCGCAAAGCCTACGGGCTGGATCAGTTCCGGCAAGACACCGGGGATCGCGAAACGAATTTTGGCGATTTCTTTCTGGTCGGCTGTGTCAAAGACCGTCACCGTGCCGCCGATTTCTGCGCTGACCCAGAGCTCTGTGCCATCCTTGACGAAATTCGCATCGCGCGGGCGGTTGTCTACCAGCGTATTTGCATAGATCGTCTGGGTCGTCGTATCAATCCAATGCGCCATATTTGTCGTTTCCGACGTCGTGATGACCGTCTTGCCGTCGGGCGATACCGCCATCCCCTCGGGCTCTATGCCGACGCTTATCTGCGCGACAACCGTGCGGCTTTCGACATCCACCACGGTGGTGATCGCGTCGTCTTCGTTCGCGATATAAAGATGCTTTCCATCGGGATGGAGCACGAATTGTTCAGGGTCTTCGCCAGAGGGCAGGTTGTGCAGGACTTCGCCCGACGCGGGGTCGATGACCTGCACGGTATTACTGGCCGAGGCGCAGACATAGACGACAGAGAAATCATGCGCAAAGGTGATGCCCCTTGGCCGTTCTCCGACGGGAATCGTGCGGGTGACTTCCAGCGTCTCTGCGTCGATCACGCTGATTGTATCGTCGCGTTCGTTGGTGACCCAGATTTCATCGGCAAGGACCGGGGCAGGGATTGTCAGCAGGGCAGCAAGGGCGAGGGGTCTCATGTCAGTCTCCAAACGCGGTGCAAGTGGATTCAGGGCGGTCACCGCCAAGGGTGTCGAGTTCCGTCACCGGATGCAGAAATCCTTCTAACGGTGCTGTCGCCACTACGGCGCGGGCGTCCACCAGCGGGATCGGCTGGCGCAATTGACCGTTCCATGTCCGGAACGAAAGGGGCCGCCCTTTAAAACCGGCCAGCGTAAAGACATCGCCCAGCATGTAATCGCGCAGGATGCTAAGGTCGGCACTGTCGGTGCGCGTCACCGCCTCTCCGATGGCGCGTATTGCTGCCCACGCACTATAGTCGATGGGCCGCATCCCGCGACCCGCAGAATCGCGGAAGCGGGATTGCAATTGTTCCGCGCCCCATTGTTCCACTGCGGGCGACCACGCGACGGGAGTCAGCCCTTCGGATCCGCCCACGGGCCGCGGCTCCCATGTGTTGTAATTCAGGTAGCGCCCGAAATCATGAATCTCGTCCGCGACAAGCAACATGTCAAAATCACCAAGTCGCTGGGTAAAACTCGGCACCTCATCCGTAGTGGACCGGCGGATGTCACCGGTAAATCCCCACGGCGCGTCGCCACGCATCTTTAGTCCGAATTTGTTGGCACTGGCCCGCAATGCATCAGCAAACGCAAGATCACTGTCCGCAGCGCCGCTGACCAAAGCCACATCAGTCCATCGTTTTGTCATCAGGAATTGCGCCAGCGCATCTGCACGCATGGCAAAGCTGGGGGCCGTATGCAGCAGGTTCGCGCGGCAGTCGTCATTGCGCAGGCGGTCTTCGGCGGCGGACACGTTAAAGACCAGCGCGTCCGGCAAGGCGTCTGCGATTGCCAGAACCGCGTCAGCCGACCCCTCGACCAGAACAAGTCCGGTGGTTCCTACGGCTGCTGCCAGCAAGGTTTCTGGTGTCGCAGCGTCAATTTCGATCAGCTTATAGTTATGGTTAAGGAACTGCCCAGTCGTCTGGTTGTCCGTCAGTCCCAGCCGCGCCCCGGCGATACCAAGGTCAGCCGGATCGGGATCGATATCGGACAAGGTCGGGGGTGCGCGATCGTCCAGCCGCAGGTAGGTCATAGAAACCTCGACCTGTGCCGCAGCCACACCAGCCCAACTGACCACGCAGGCCGCAAGGCACCATTTCAGCATAAGGACCCCCCCCCCTTCAGTTGACCTTACCGTGGCCCTGCGTCCAGTGGCATACGACCATGGTCGCCCTCCCCAAATGCATTGCACAAAGGTCCAATACCGATAAGGCAATGCTCCGGTCTAAGACTTGTAGCAACGCATCTGGGAGGAGACGATTATGACACTGCGCACCCCGCGACTGGCCCTACAGGCCACGGCCTTTGCACTGATGGCAGGTACTGCATTTGCCGCCGGCCTGCCGCTTGGCATCACAGAGGTCGACAACGCAGGCTTGCCCGACGTGGGCGAAGAGTGGCTGACAGAGAACCCCTACCGCGATGGAGGGGCAGAGGTCTGGACCCGCGCCATCGAAGTAGGCGAAAGCGCCTTTACCCAAAACTGCGCCCGTTGCCACGGTTTGGGCGCCATTTCCGGTGGTCTTGCCCCGGACCTGCGGATGCTAGAGGCGTCGGATTACGATGATGAATGGTTCACCGAACGCTTTATCAACGGCGCTACGCAGGACGGCATTACAAAGATGCCCGCCTTCGGTGACGTCCTAAGCCAAAAAACAGCATGGGCAATCCGCACCTACATAGAGACGCGGCCTGATGACAAAGCTGTTACAGCCGAGAGCCACGCCCTGAAGGAACTGCGGGATGAATTAACGCAATGGTCCAAGGGCGAAGGCACCCCGGACGAGGCCGTTATGAAGGCGAAACTGGACGAAATCGCGGCGCGGATCCCAACCCTGTCGGGTGCCCCCATCGCGGACTCTGTCGCGTTTCATGCAGCCGAACAATTGAATGGCACGCCCGAATCTTATGCAAGCGCAGCAGAGACCCTGACCGTCGGTCTGTCGGTTCACGAGTAATGACCCTGCGGTTGCCTTTGACTATGACAGTGTTGACCTGCTTTGCGCTGGGTGTGGCGGCACCGGCCTTTGCGGCATGTGAAGGTTATGTTCCACCACCCAAATTGCAGAACCCGAACCGCGACATCGTGGGGCAGGACCTAGACACTATTCAGGCGCAGGGGTTCATTACATTTGCCGCTTACGAAAACTTTCCGCCGTGGTCTTATGACGACGGCGGGAAACCTGCAGGCGTGGATATCGAGATTGGCGCATTGATTGCCGAAGAACTCGGGATCGATGCGCGCTTTGATCTGATTCCTGCTGCTGAAACCGTAGAGTCCGATTTGCGCAACTGGATCTGGCAAGGACCGCCGACCGGAGGCACCGTCAACAACGTGATGTTGCACGTCCCCTATGACGTGAATTTCGCCTGTCGCGTTGATCAGGTGGTGTTTACCGGACAATACGCGAAGGAAAGCGTCGCCATCGCCTATAATCTGGCCGACTATCCGGATGATCCACCGGTCCCAGCCTACTTTCGGTATGACACCGTTGGCGTCGAAAACGACACCATCGCTGACTTCTACCTTGCCAGCATTGGCAACGGAATGCTGATCCCTAAAATAAAGCATTATCAGACTGTTGGCTTGGCGATGGATGCAATGGAAGATGGCGAGGTCATGGCCGTCGCCGGTCCACGTGCCCAGTTGGAAGCCGGGCTGACTGACAAAGGTGGTGTGCACCAACCACCTCTGCCGGGTCTTGCTGTCGGCACATGGACGATCGGTCTGGCGGTGCACACGCGCTACCGCTACCTTAGCTATGCGGTGGACGACGCGATCCGTGCTGCCCTAGACGACGGGCGCATCGCGGCCATCTTCGCCGCCCACGGCCTCACCTATGACGCGCCCCAGCGCTAAACCGGAGTAAGAAACGACATGGAACTTAAGGACGAACGCGACATCGCGGCCCCACCCGAGGTGGTCTGGGCTGCACTGCTCGACGCCGACGTGCTACGCCAGTGCGTGCCCGGCTGCACAGAGATGGAAGGCAACCCCGAGGATGGATTTACCGCCACCGTAGTGCAAAAGGTCGGTCCGGTGAAGGCGACCTTTAAGGGCGAGGTGACGCTGTCTGAAATGAAAGCGCCACACAGTCTGACGATTGCTGGCCAAGGCAAGGGTGGGCCTGCGGGTTTTGCATCTGGCGGGGCCGACGTGGTGTTGACAGCGTCCGAGCTCGGCACGAAGCTAAGTTATGACGTGAACGCCAAGGTCGGCGGCAAAATGGCCCAACTGGGCAGCCGGATCATTGACGGTTTTGCGCGAAAGATGGCGGATCAGTTTTTTGACGACTTCAAAAAAGTGGTCGAAGGCGACGGTGCAGAAGAGGCGCCAGCTGAAGACGCTCCGGTGGCCGAGAAAAAAGGTTGGGTCAAGCGCCTGATCGGAAACAAAGACTAACAAGAATTCAGGGAGGAGATGTCATGAAAGTGACGATGAAGGTTAACGGGCGTGCGGTGTCTGGCGAAGTTGAGGGGCGGACACTGCTCGTTGATTTCCTGCGCAACGATTTGCGCCTGACTGGTACGCACGTAGGTTGTGACACGTCCCAGTGCGGGGCCTGCACGGTGCATGTGGATGGCAAACAGGTCAAATCCTGCACGATGTTCGCCGCAGAGGCCGACGGCGCAGAAGTCGCAACAATCGAGGGTGTCGCGGCACCGGACGGCACATTGTCGTCGATCCAGCAGGCATTTCAGGATCACCACGGCCTGCAGTGCGGTTTTTGCACCCCGGGCATGGTTATGGCGGCGGCGTCACTGCTGAAAGACAATCCTAAGCCCACAGAGGCCGAAGTGCGTCACCATCTGGACGGCAACATTTGCCGCTGCACCGGTTACCACAACATCGTCAAGGCGATCATGGCGGCATCCGGGCAAGAGATGCCAGCGATGGCGGCGGAGTAATTCGAATTTTCGCAATAATTCGGACACAAGTTTTGAGCTAAAAATTTGGTGTCGAGAAAAGTCTTCGGCGAAGACTTTTCGGGCACCACACTCTGGGAGGAGAGATCAATGCCCAAGGATAGCGGTATCGGCGCCAGCAGCAAGCGGCGCGAAGACGTCCGGTTTCTGACCGGTTCGGGAAACTACACCGACGACATCAACATTTACGGCCAGCTTTACGTGCATTTCCTGCGCGCTGACGTGGCACACGCCAAACTAAATGGTGTGGATACTAAGGACGCCGAAGCCATGCCCGGCGTCGTACGCATCTTTACTGGTGCCGACTTCGAGGCTGTGGGCTCTATCCCATGTGGCTGGCTGATCACCGACCGCCACGGCGATCCGATGCAGGAACCGCGTCACCCTGTTCTGGCGCACGGCAAAATCCGTCACGTGGGCGAACCAATCTGCGCCGTCGTTGCCGAAACGCGAGAGCAGGCCCGTGACGCTGCAGAGGCCATCGTACTTGACTACGAAACACTTCCTGCCGTCATCAACATGAAGGACGCGGTCAAGGCCGATGCGCCAAAGGTACATGACGAGCTGACCGGAAACCTTTGCTATGACTGGGGTTTTGTCGAGGACAACAAGGGTGCTGTGGACGAGGCCATCAAGGGTGCCGCGCATGTCACGACGCTGGAACTGGTAAATAACCGTCTGGTCGCAAACCCGATGGAACCGCGCGTCGCGGTCGGTGAATACAACCGGTCTGACGACATGCACACGCTGCACACAACGTCGCAGAACCCCCACGTCATCCGTCTTTTGATGGGCGCATTCGTGCTGGGTATCCCAGAACACAAGCTGCGGGTTGTGGCCCCTGATGTTGGCGGCGGCTTTGGCACCAAAATCTTCCACTATCAGGAAGAGGCTTTTGTGACTTTCGCTGCCAAAGCGTTGAACCGCCCGGTCAAGTGGACCTCTACCCGGTCTGAGGCATTCATGTCGGACGCCCACGGCCGCGATCACGTGACCAAGATCGAACTGGCGCTGGATGCAGAGAATAACTTTGTCGCTGTCCGCACCGAAACCTATGCGAATATGGGCGCCTACCTATCCACATTCGCACCCTCGGTTCCGACATGGCTGCACGGCACGCTGATGGCTGGTAACTATAAGACGCCGCATATCTACGTAAACGTCAAAGCCGTCTTTACCAACACCGTGCCGGTCGATGCCTATCGCGGTGCAGGTCGGCCAGAGGCGACTTTCCAGCTAGAGCGGGTCATCGACATGGCCGCGCGCGAACTGGGCGTTGATCCGGTGGCCCTGCGTCGGCAAAACTTTATCACCGAATTCCCTTATGCGACCCCGGTCGCCGTGGAATACGACACCGGTGACTATACTGCCACGATGGACAAGCTGATCGACATTGCCGATTTCGCAGGGTTCGAGGCACGTCGTAAGGAAAGCGAAGCCAAAGGCAAGCTGCGCGGTCTTGGTGTGAACTGCTATATCGAGGCTTGTGGCATCGCGCCGTCGAACCTCGTCGGGCAGTTGGGCGCGCGGGCAGGTCTTTATGACGCTGCCACCGTGCGGGTCAATGCGACGGGATCAATCTCTGTCATGGTTGGCGCACACAGCCACGGGCAGGGGCACGAGACATCGTTCCCGCAGGTCATCAGCGAGATGATCGGCATCCCTGAGGATCAGATCGACATCGTCCACGGCGATACGTCAAAGATCCCCTTTGGGATGGGTACATATGGATCGCGGTCGCTCGCTGTTTGCGGTTCGGCCATGGTACGTGCTGCCGAAAAGGTCATCAATAAGGCCAAGAAAATTGCGGCCCATCTGATGGAAGCTTCCGAAGGCGACATCGAGCTGAAAGATGGTCGGTTCAGCGTTGCTGGCACTGACAAATCTGTAGCTTGGGGTGACGTGACCTTGGCGGCCTACGTGCCGCACAACTACCCACTGAAGGACATAGAGCCGGGGCTGGAAGAGACTGCGTTCTACGATCCGGCGAACTTCACCTACCCCTCGGGCGCCTACGCCTGCGAGGTCGAGCTTGACCCGGAAACGGGTCATGTAAAGGTCGAACGTTTCAGTGCTGCTGACGACTTTGGCAATATCATCAACCCGATGATCGTGTCTGGTCAGGTCCACGGGGGAATCGCGCAGGGCATCGGCCAGGCCATGCTGGAAGGCTGCGTCTATGATGCGGACGGCCAGCTGATTTCGGCGTCTTACATGGACTATGCGATGCCGCGGGCAGAGGACGTGCCGTTCTACACGGTCGACCATTCTTGCCAGACGCCCTGCACCCACAACCCACTGGGCGTAAAGGGCTGCGGCGAGGCCGGTGCGATCGGTTCACCGCCAAGCCTTGTCAATGCGGTGTTGGATGCGATCAACTCGGGCGCGGGCAAGAAGGTGGCGCACATCGACATGCCGCTGACGCCAAGCCGTGTTTGGGCCGCAATGCAGTAAGGGTAAAACGGCGGGTCCGGGGCGCAGCCCTCGGACTCCCGATGTATTTTTGACCAAAAGACGGGGTGACCCGGCGATTTGGTCACAGGAAAGGAAACGACATCATGTATGCATTCGAAATCGAACGGCCCACCACGCTGGATGCGGCCAAGGCAGCGATTGCCGACGGCGGGCAGGCCCTGAGTGGCGGGCAGACACTGATCCCGACGCTAAAAGCGCGTCTGGCCATGCCTGAAAAGCTTGTCAGCCTGCATTCTATCGCTGAATTAAAAGGTGTGAGCACTGACGGCGAAGGCCGGATTTGTATCAAAGGCGCGACTGTTCATCGCACAGTGGGTGACGAGGCTGGTGCTTATCCGGCATTGGCGTCGGTTGCAGCGCGGATCGGTGATCCAGCGGTGCGTAACCGCGGGACGATTGGCGGTAGTCTTGCTAATAACGACCCATCTGCCTGCTATCCGGCGGCTGCACTGGGGTCGGGCGCCACAATCTGCACGGACCGGCGCGAAATTGCAGCGGACGACTACTTTAAGGGTATGTTCACCACGGCGCTTGCCGAGGGTGAAATCGTGACCGAGGTAAAGTTCCCCGTGCCAGAGGTCGCTGCCTACGAGAAGTTCATCCAGCCGGCTTCTCGCTTTCCGCTTGTGGCGGTCTTTGTTGCAAAATTCGCGGATGGTGTGCGTGTGGCCATCACGGGTGCGTCTGAAACTGGTGTGTTCCGCTGGGCAGAGGCCGAGAAGGCCCTGAGCGACAACTTCACGCCAGAGGCGCTTGAGGGTTTAAAGATGGACCCGGACCACATGATCGCCGACTTGCACGGCGACAAGGCTTACCGGGCACATCTGTGCGCGGTCATGACAAAGCGGGCGGTCAAGAACGCGAAGTAAATTCACGTCCGACAAGTTGCCCCCGTCGCAGCGATGCGGCGGGGGTCTTCTATGCGGTAAAAAGGTTTCCGTCGGTATCTATCAGCCGGGCTGTCGTGTCCGTCACATGGCCAAGCGTGGCGGTAATCGCCGCGTGATCCATCAAGCAGAACGCGGTCGATAGCGCATCAGCAACGGCCGCCGTGGGGGCCATGACGCTAACTGTTGACCAACATGGTGCCTGACCGTCACGAGATAGAATATGTGACTGACCCCCGACAGCAAGTGCCGCAGGGCTGGATGTTGCCATGGCGCGGCCCTGAAGGGTCGCCTGCGCCAATTCGCCAAAGACCGGATCAGCGATACCGATCCGCCACGGGCCGCCAAGCGCACGGTATTCCCCGATATTTATCAGCGCGTGGCTGAACCCTGCTGCGGCAAGTTCCGCAGCGATAACGTCGGTCGCAAAGCCTTGCGCGATTCCGTTGAAGGTCAGGGCCTGATCACGGGCAAGGGTGATGCTGTCTGGTGAAAACGATACGCAATCCCAGTCGATCAGTGCGCGGGCGGCGGCGGTATCCCCACCTGTTGCCAGTGCGGTCCAAAGCGGCTGGACAGTCGGGTCGAAATAACCATTTGTCAGGCGCACCATGTCGTCAGCGGTCTGGCACAGTGCCGTGAATTCCGCGTCGGGGGTAATCTGACCCGTCGCGTTGAGAGTTACGAGCGTCGATGGCACGTAGAGGCTGAACAAAGCCTCAATCCGGGTCAGAGTCTGGCGGACAGAAGTCAAAGCTGCCTGTGCCCCCGGTCCGGTCAAGGTGACAGAAACGTCTGCCCCAAGTGCTGTACCCTGCCAGACAGATGCTTGTGCCATCCGTGGCAGTGCAAGGGCGGCGGCAGTCAGGGATAGAAAGCGGCGGCGCTTCATGCGGCGGCCTTTCGAGTTGCGCTGCGGGCTGCGAGGATCAGGGGGACGCATTGTGTTGGATCGTCGTGGATCGTGACGCAGTCTAGGCACTGGAAGCATTCGTCGTACTGGATCTCTCCCGTTTTTTTGATCGCGCCGTATTTGCATTTCACTTTGCAAAGCTGGCAGGGTGATCCGCAGTCCGCGCGGCGTGGAATCCAACTGCGAGTGCGGATCATGCCGCCAATTGCCATGACCGCGCCAAGGGGGCAAACATAGCGGCAGAAGCCCTTGAACGTCACCATGCCAAGCACAAGCCAAAAGCCTGCGTAAACCACGTAGTACCAATCGCGGACGAAAAAGACGGTGATGGCGGTCTTGAACGGTTCGATCTCTGCCGCCTTGTCAACGTGATCGGGTGCGATAAAAACCGTGGCTACAAGACCCGCGAGGGCTGCGTATTTGATCCACTTCAGGCGCTGGTCCCATGCGCGCGACACCTCCCACTGGGGTAGGCGCAAAAGGCGGCCTAGGTGATGGGCGAATTCCTGTAATGCGCCAAAGGGGCAAAGCCAGCCGCAGAACAAACCGCGGCCCCAAAGGACAAAGCCCAGGATGGCGACGGCCCAAATCAGCGTTCCAAAAGGGTCGTAAAGCAGGAAGTTAAATGATCCTCCAAAGACGCTCGTGCGGATTACGCCCAGTACAGTCACGATGGACAACTGCCCTTGCCCCCACCATCCGACAAAGCCCAAAACGAAAGCAAGGATGCCAAGGCGAACAGGGGTGAAAACTGTCAACGCTGCGATCCGCTTCTGACCGGGTCCTAAGACAACCAGCAGGCCGACCAGGAACACTCCCAACACAATCAAGTCGGTCTGGCGGTTGCGGATCGCGCCAGCAAAAGCGCTTTCCTGCACCTCTTCGACTGGACGCAGGTAGAAGCGGTCGGGGGTAACGTGAGTGGTGGTTAATGTCGTCTGGCCGACCTGCGGCATAAACTGCCCGTGTTCGCGGATTGCCTGAACGTTCAGTGTCCACTCTCTGGTGGGGTCAAAGCCAAGGCGGCGGTCGGTGCGCAGAATGATCGCTGTGCCTTGCGGGGCCTGCGGCGACAGGGTTACGAACAAATCCGCATCGCGCAGTGCGATAGGTAGTCCGTCCTGTTCCGCCGACAGCCAGTCGGGAGAGGTGTTGCGGACAAAATCCGGCGATACAAGGCCGTGTCGGCCTGCGTCTATCAGCAGGATAGGCTCGTCAGTCTTCGAAATGCGCTGAAAGGCCTGCAGTTCGCGCAGCGTCTGGTCGCCTAAGGCCGCTTTGGCAATGGACGGCGCACCGATGTCGATAATGTAAAGATCAAGGTACACGCCTTTTGGGTCCGCTTGTGCGACGGGGTCGTCATTCACGAAGACGGTGCCATCAAAGGCCGCGCTGACCTCTTTATTCAATACAGTTTTTCGGCTGACGAGGCCCTGAGCGACGAGCGCGTTCCAATCCAAGTCCTCAGTATAATCAGGATTTGGATACGCCGGAGGGGCAGAGGCCACGCCTTGCATCTTTTCACGGGCGACGGCACGGGTTGCCGCTAGGATGCTTTCATGCGCGATACGAATGCTGGCGGTGGCCTTGGTCACGCCGTCTAGATAAACCAATGCCGACCCGTCACCTGCACCGCCATAAGGTGTGCCGACAACAAGGCTTTGATTGATCGACAGGCCACGATATTGTTCAAAAAACTTGCGTAAAGGCGCCTCGCCCAGTCCTGACACGAAGATCGGTTCGTTGTGGGAAATCAGGCGGACGTCCATGAACGTGCCGTTCAGGTCCAGCATGACAAAGATGTTGATGGGGGCACCTGAAAAACCGGGTAGGGGCGCCATCTCTTCGGTCTCGAAAACGTATCCGGCAAGTGCCCCACCGGAGTTTAGAAGTTCCCATACGCCTTTGTCGTTGACCTGTTCGCCAATACTGAACGGGGGCATGACAAAGGGTTGCAGTGCTTCTTTAGCCAGTTGCGCGAGGGCGCTTTGCGGGCTGGCGAAGAACGCCAGACAGATTGTCAGACACAAGACAAGAAAACGAATAGATCCACCCATCCCCGGACACTAGAAAGAAGCAGTAGGGTGCAACATAGGACCAAAGTCGCGGGGCCTGTGGGGGGCGTTGACGTCCCCCGTAACAGACCGCACGATGCAGGGCGGAGGAGAGCGATTGCACCGAAGACTGACCACGACGGCGATCACGCTGACGTCGCTTGCGGCGCTTGTCCTGTTCTGGTGGGCTGCGGCTTGGTGGATTGATACGCCTCGTACATTTCCGGGACCGGGGCGTGTCGGGGCCATCATGCTGGCAGAGGCCCTAAGCGGCAAACTGCTAGAGCATTTGATACCAACACTAATCCGCGTTGTACTGGCTTTCGGCATCGCAATGGGGCTGGGGGTTGTCATAGGTGTCATGCTTGGGACGATGCCTTGGCTGAACCGTTGGTTGGACCCTTGGGTCGTCGTCGCGCTGAACATTCCGGCGCTCGTCGTGATCGTCATGTGTTATCTGTGGATCGGTCTGAACGAGACGGCGGCGATCGTGGCGGTCAGTTTTAACAAAACCGCGACGGTGATCGTGACGGTGCGTGAAGGCGCCCGGGCATTGGACCGGCCCCTCAAAGAGATGGCGCAGGTCTTTGGCTTATCGCGGCTTGACCGGGTCAGGCATGTCGTCGTTCCGCAACTTGCGCCTTATCTGTCAGCGGCGGCGCGTAACGGTTTAGCTATTATCTGGAAGCTGGTGCTGGTGGTCGAGTTTCTGGGACGTCCCGACGGGATCGGGTTTCAGATTCATCTGTATTTTCAGTTATTCGAAGTTGCTTATGTCATGGCATATGCGCTTGCGTTTATTGTCGTGATGCTGGGCATTGAATACGGCCTTATGCAGCGCATAGAGGCGCGTGCAACGCGCTGGCGCCGGACTGTGGCGCTTGACCGCACCGTTGTCTGACAGACGTCTATTTTACATAATATGTATCGCGTGCGAAACTTTGTGACCGAAATCTTCACATCTGTCAGACATAAAATGGCCCGCGCGGGGGCATCCGGCGGGCCATTCGTAGAATAATCAATGTCGTTCAGATGCGGCGAAAAGAGACCGAGTAGATCAGTGTCGCCACGAAAGCGTAGATGAAGTTTACGGTCAGCACGAATTGCCATGGGGCCTGTGCGCCGAACACATACACCGCAAGAAGCGACGGGATCACAGTCAGCGCAACCAGCGCGATAATCCACGATACCAATCCCGCGCTACGCGCAAAAATCGGAATTAGCAGCAGTGCTACGATGATCGCTACCGCGTTGCGACCGAAGGACAGGATCAACGGCATCACTTCTGCTCCGGCCATAATGTTTATGGCGATGGAGTTGAAGATTGTACCGATGATCCCAGCGATGATCACGATGATGATGTTGCGGACGGTGAACATGAAAAGTCTACTTTCTAAATAGGACTTAAAGGTCCGACTGGACTTCGCGAGTTTGGGTTGTGATCGCGTTGCCCGTGGCAGTCAGGTCTTGCCCGGCACCAGCGATAGTGTTGCAGGCGGACAGGGTCACGAGGGCAGCGACGGTTAGGAAAATACGTGTCATCAGGAGGTCTCCGACAGCTGATATGGGTTTCAACGCAAGTCATACGCCATGCGTTCCGCTGGCGCGACGGAAACCGACGCGGCGTACGTTGAATGTTGCAGATACGACATCAAGAGGTATTTGCAATGCAATCGATCCCCTATATCTTCATCAGCCTGATCGGCGGACTTTGCATCGCGGCATTTCTGACGTCTGCGGTCATCTAGCGCTGCTTAGAACGTCACCCCCGCGAACAGCGCGATATTGGCATAGGGCGTGACCTCTCCGGTGCGCAGAATGGCACGGGCGCTACGGGACAGGGTCTTAAACGCGTCGTGCGGCACAAGGTCCGGCGCTAGGGGGGCGAGGGCCAGTATTGTGGTGCTGGCCTCTGAGGCCACGGTGCATCGTTCGACTTGCATCTCTGTCAGGACGGCGGCCAGCACCTGCTGAAATGTCGGCACGCCGTGAGTCAAAGCCAGATCAATGCAGGGTACGCCCGGCGGCACAGGTAAGCCTGCGTCGCCGATGACAAGCAGATCGCCATGACCCAAGGTCGCAATCAATCGTGACAATTCAGCGTGAAGGATGCCTGATTTTTTCACGATGCGTTTTCCAAAAACAGTCGGACGGCAGCCTCAACCGCGCGGGGTTGTTCGGCGTGCAGCCAGTGTCCTGCGTCGGGAATGGTCTGAAGCGTTGCATTGGGAAAGTGGGCGTGGATTTGCGGTTCTGCTTTGGCGGGAACGTATGCTGAATTCGCCCCACACAGGAACAAAGCCGGGCCTGTAAAGGTGCCGGGTGTGTCCGGCCAGCCGACGATCTTATCCATATCGCGGCCGAGTACATCGAGGTTTAGCACCCAGCGCTTCTGCGCCAGATCAAGGCTCTGCAGTAGAAATGTCGCTGTAGGGGCATCAATGTTCATCTGCGCTTGCGCGTCCTTGCGTGACCCGATGCTGCTGAGGTCGACGCCGCGCATGGCATTCAACGGGCCGTCCTGGGTATGGTCGTAGGCGATGGGGGCGATGTCTGCCACGATGAGTCGGCGGATGAGATCAGGATGCGTCAGGGCCAGCACCATCGCAGCCTTGCCGCCCATGGAATGTCCCATCAGGTCGACCGGAACGGCAATTTCTTCGATGACCTCTGCCAGATCCTCGGCCATGCCGGGATAGGTGTGGCTGTCCATCCATGGGCTGTCCCCGTGGTTGCGCATATCGATCGCAATCACCTGCCGGGTGTCCGACAGGCGTTTCGCAATCACGCCCCAGTTCCGGGCTGACCCGAACAGGCCGTGGACGATCAAGAGAGGCGGAAGGGCAGTCGGTTCGCCGTGGATAACCGTGTTCAGCATGTCGCAGGCCTGTATTTTGAGTGTCATTGGCCGCGTCTACGGGCTTGAGGGCGCGACGCTGTCCGGCTACCACATCACGATGACCGCTGACACCCTTTCACGCAAGACCCACCGTATTCGCACCTTGCTAGAGGCGCGGCTTAAACTACGCGGTGCGACGCTGGAACAGCAGGCCTACAAAGTGGGCCGCAGTTTGCCACGCGGTGTCCGACGCGATCTATTGCAGGTCGTGCGCGCTGACATCGCACAAGGGCATCCGCGGCTGGGGCGGATGGTAGACACCGCCCGCGTCAGTCTGGCTGCTGATCGGGTCGAGGCGCATTTGAAGGCCATCGACCCGTGGGAACGTCGCAAGTCCAGTATCCTGCGCAAGTTGGCGACAGTTTCGGCGGTTGGGATCGCTGTGTTCATTGGCGTCGTCTGGTGGATGTGGGCGCAGGGGCGCATCTAGGCAGGCTTGCCAGTTTCGCGAAGTGGGATCGACTTGCCTTGCAAGCCGATCCATGGGGGCCAGCCCCCGCACCCCCGGGATATTTTCGCCGAGAAGAAGGGACGGCCGATTTATGCGGCTGGTGTCCCAGCCATTTCTGCAAGCTGATTCAAGATGCTGGTGTAGTTGTCGACGCCTTGAGCGCCGGTGACGAGATGCTGGCGATCAAATATCACGGCCGGAACACCGCTGATGCCTTGCTGGGTCCAGAATTGCTCTGCTTTGCGGACCTCTGTGGCATAGCGTTGGTCATCTAGGATCAGGGTCGCTTCTGCGCTATCAAAGCCCGCATCGGCTGCAGCTTTCACCAAGGTGGCATTATCTGTCAGGTCACGGCCGTCGGTGAAGTAGGCGGCGAAGAATGCCTGTTCCAACGCCGTCGCGCGGCCCAAACTGTCGGCCCAGCGCAGCAGTTGGTGGGCGTTGAAAGTATTGGGCATTCGCATGTCTTCGTTGAAAGCGAAGGTAAAGCCAAGACTTTTGCCAAGCTCTGTTAGGCGGTCGCGGTTGGCTTGCGAATCTGCGCGGCTGCTGCCGTATTTTTCCATGATGTGTTCGGTCAGATTTTGACCTTCGACGGGCATCTGAGGGTTCAGTTCGAATGGATGCCAGTGGATTTCGTGCGGGGTGTTGGTGTCCTTCAGTGCTTGCGTTAGCTGCCTATATCCAACGATGCACCACGGACAGACCACATCGGATACGATGTCGATACGCAGCGGGGTAGGGTGGTCGGTCATGGCATTCTCCAGTCTTGTCATTGCCCTGCAGGTGGGATGATCCGACGCTGGATACAAGGGTCAAGTGTCGCGTCGGCGCGTAGACGGGGGTGCGTTTGCGGTCACGACAGACTTGAGAATATCGCTCGCAAGGTGGCCATTCAGGGGAAATAATGCCGCCTGCCAACGAAAAAGGCCGCTGCGACGGCAGCGGTCTTTTGTCTGTTTGGGGCGAAGCTTACAGGTTGGGATAGATCGGGAAGGTGTCGCACAGCGCCTCAACCTCGGCGCGGACACGGGCTTCGACCTCGGCGTTGCCGTCTTCACCGTTTTCGGCCAAGCCATCGACGACTTCGACGATCCAGCGACCGATCTGGCGGAATTCAGTCTCTGTAAATCCGCGAGTCGTGCCTGCAGGAGAGCCAAGGCGCACGCCAGACGTTATAGTGGGCTTTTCCGGATCGAAAGGAATGCCATTCTTGTTGCAGGTGATGTGCGCGCGGCCCAAGGCGGATTCTGTCGCATTGCCTTTAACGTGCTTGGGCCGCAGATCGACCAGCATCAGGTGGGTGTCTGTTCCGCCGGTCACAATGTCCAAGCCACCTTTCATCAGTTCGTCAGCCAGTGCTTGCGCGTTCGCTATGACCTGCTTTTGGTAGGATTTGAATTCGGGGCGCAGCGCCTCGCCGAAGGCCACAGCCTTGGCGGCGATGACATGCATCAGTGGGCCACCCTGAATGCCCGGGAAAATGGCCGAGTTCACCTTTTTAGCGATGCCTTCGTCGTTTGTCAGGATCATGCCACCGCGAGGGCCACGCAGTGTTTTATGCGTCGTCGTTGTGGCGATATGGGCGTGCGGGAAGGGCGAAGGATAAAGGCCTGCGGCCACGAGGCCAGCAAAGTGGGCCATGTCGACCAGAAGATAGGCGCCAACGCTGTCAGCGATGCTGCGCATCTTTTCGAAGTCGATGATGCGAGGGATAGCGGAACCACCGGCGATGATCATCTTTGGCTGATGTTCTGCCGCCAATTCGGCAACCTGATCGTAGTCGAGTTCAAGATCCTGTTCGCGCACGCCATACTGGATCGCGTTGAACCACTTGCCGGACTGGTTTGGGCGTGCACCGTGTGTCAGGTGACCACCGGCGTCGAGCGACATGCCAAGGATCGTGTCGCCGGGTGACAGCAGCGCCTGAAACACGCCTTGGTTGGCCTGAGAACCGGAGTTCGGCTGCACGTTCACGAAGCCGCAGCCGAAAAGCTGCTTGGCGCGGTCGATGGCCAAATTCTCTGCCACGTCGACATGCTCGCAGCCACCGTAGTAGCGGCGGCCCGGATAGCCTTCGGCGTATTTGTTCGTCATGACGCCACCCTGCGCTTCCATGACTGCGGCAGAGACGATGTTTTCTGATGCGATTAGTTCAATCTCTTTGCGCTGGCGGCCGAGTTCGGCGGTCATTGCTGCGGAGATTTCGGGATCGCGGGTGGCGAGTGTTTCCGTGAAGAAGCCGTCGTCGCGGGTAGAGGCATTCATAGCGTGTCCTTTGCGGAGGATGACGTGGGTTGGGGCCCTTCTACGCGAAATGGCGCGAGGTCAAAAGCGACAAAACGACCCTTTTATGGGGGCGAGCGGTGGCGAAGGGTGCCGATGGTGCGCTTGCGTTTCGGATGCGAACCGTGGACAAATCCCAGCAACGTCCAAAGGATACGCCCTATATGCCCCGTTTGCGGATTGCTTTTCTGGCCAGCCATGCCCCCAGCGCAGAGGAGGCACTGGCAGAACTGTCAGCGCGACACGGTAATGTGCCGCCAGAAGACGCGCAATTTATCGTGGCTTTGGGCGGCGACGGTTTCATGTTGCAGACCTTGCATGCGACTGAACGGCTGGACGCGCCCGTCTATGGTATGAACCGCGGCACAGTCGGATTTCTGATGAATGAATATGATGCCGAGGGGCTGGTCCAGCGTCTGCAGGCTGCCGAGGAAGAAATCATCAATCCACTAAGCATGACCGCCTTGGCCGCCGACGGATCAATGCATTCAGCCCTTGCAATCAACGAGGTATCTTTGTTGCGGGCGGGACCGCAGGCGGCGAAACTGCGGATTACTGTGGATGGCAAATTGCGGATGCCGGAATTGGTTTGTGATGGCGCATTGGTCTGCACGCCTGCTGGATCGACGGCCTATAACTACAGCGCACACGGGCCGATCTTGCCGATCGGGTCAGACGTTTTGGCACTGACGGCAATGGCGGCGTTCCGACCCCGGCGCTGGCGTGGGGCTTTGCTGCCGAAAAAGGCTGTTGTGAGGATTGACGTATTGAACCCAGAAAAGCGGCCAGTGATGGCTGATGCGGATGGCAAGGCGGTACGCAATGTTGTAAGTGTGGAGGTACGCTCTGACCCGAGTATCCGGCACCGTATCTTGTTCGATCCCGGTCACGGATTGGAAGAGCGACTTTTCCAAGAACAATTTACGTAAGCTTTGCGTCATCGCGCCTGCCTGATGGAACACATGTTCCGATTCCGTGTTGTTCTGGCAGACGCGAGAGACGGCGATATCCGCCGCCCCTGACGCGACAAACAGGAGATTCTCCAATGGGTGAACTGACTGACAAAGTGAAAGCCGCTGGCAACAAAGCTGCTGGTGCCGTCAAAGAAGCTGTCGGCAAAGGTACGGACAACGAGCGTCTAGAAGCTGAAGGCAAAGTACAGCAAGCGAAGGGCGATGTGCAGGACGTGACTGGTTCTGTCAAAGGCGCACTTGGTAACGATATCTGAATTTAGGCTTATCGTTTAAAGCCTTCGCCCCGTCTGTTTTGCAGGCGGGGCTTTTTCTTGTCGGGGCAATGAGCTTTTGAAAGAGCGTTCCTCGTGCATCCCAATCCTCTAAAAAGGCCGACATTTGACGCGCGCGCGGTGTGACGTCGTGCTATCTGCCGCGAATGCACACAAGGTTGTCCTTAATCTATGCTCTCTTACCTCTTACTTTTCAGCTCAGCGCTGATCGCTGCGACGATCTTGCCACTACAATCGGAAGCGGTCCTTGTTGGGCTTTTGGTGCAAGGCGGTCATCCCGTCATGACCTTGCTTTTCGTCGCGACTGTTGGAAACGTGCTAGGTGCCGTGATTAACTGGTGGCTTGGGCGATCGTTGCTTTTATTCCAAGAAAAGCGGTGGTTTCCAGCGTCGGAGCAGCAGCTTTCGCGGGCGCGGACCTGGTATCACCGCTATGGGCGATGGTCGCTGTTAGGAAGCTGGTTGCCGATCGTCGGCGATCCGCTGACCGTGGTGGCGGGCGTTATGAAAGAGCCGATCGTGCCATTCGTTGTGCTGGTCACAATCGCCAAGGCGACGCGGTATTTTGCGCTAACGGCCCTGACGCTGGCGTGGCTGTGATTGCTTGATAGCTGTGCGCCAGCACTGCAGGTGCTGGCGCTGGATCAATCAATTGCCGCCATAACCTAACGGTTTCAATGCGGCGCGAATCTCGTCAAGAATTGCTGGATCGTCGATTGTGGCAGGCATTTTAAAGTCGGCGTTGTCGGCGATGCTGACCATCGTGCGCCGCAGGATTTTGCCAGACCGGGTCTTGGGCAGGCGGTCCACCACGGCGACCAGCTTGAATGCCGCAACGGGGCCGATTTCTTCGCGGACCATGCGGATGCAGTCCTTTACGATGTCGGCGTCGGTGCGGCTGGTCCCCTTGTTGGTGCACACGAACCCCATGGGTAGCTGGCCCTTCAGCTCGTCCGTGACACCGATGACGGCGCATTCGGCGACGTCCGGGTGGTTGGCTAGGATTTCTTCCATCGCACCCGTGGACAGGCGGTGGCCAGCCACGTTGATGACGTCGTCAGTGCGGGCCATGACATAAAGATATCCGTCCTCGTCCACACGGCCTGCGTCCCCGGTTTCATAATATCCGGGGAAGGTCGTGAGGTAGGCTTTGATAAAGCGGTCTTCTGCGTTCCACAGGGTTGGCAAGGTGCCGGGGGGCAGTGGCAGCTTGATGGCGATGGCGCCCAGTTCGCCGACTGGCATCTCGTGTCCGCCTTCGTCGAGGATGCGAATATCGTAGCCGGGCATGGCGACGGTGGGGCTGCCGATTTTGACGGGCAGTTCCTCTATTCCGGTGGGGTTGGCGACCATGGGGTAGCCGGATTCGGTCTGCCACCAGTGATCGTAAATCGGAACCTTCATCACACGCTGCGCCCAAAGGATCGTGTCCGGGTCGGCGCGTTCACCCGCAAGATAAAGCGCGCGCAAGCTGCTGATATCGTAGTCTTTGATCAGTTCTCCGGTGGGGTCGTCGCGTTTGATCGCGCGAAAGGCGGTGGGCGCGGTGAAGAAGCTGCGGACCTTGTGGTCCTGAATGACGCGCCAGAAGGTACCCGCGTCGGGGGTGCCGACAGGTTTGCCTTCGAAGACGACAGTCGTGTTGCCCGCGATCAGCGGCCCGTAGCAGATATAGCTGTGCCCCACGACCCAGCCTACATCGGAGGCGGCCCAGAATACTTCGCCCGGGTTGACGTTATAGACGTTCTTCATCGTCCAGTTCAGCGCGACAAGGTGGCCAGCGGTGGGACGCACGACACCTTTGGGCGCGCCGGTCGTGCCAGAGGTATATAGGATATAGGCGGGGTGATCGCCCGCGACAGGGACACAATCGGCTGGTGTGACGCCCTGTTGAACGGCGTGCCAGTCGTAGTCGAAATCCGGTGTCATCTCTGCCTGCAATTGATCGCGTTGCAGGATGATGGTGAAGTCGACCTTGTGCTTTGCGTGGGCGATAGCCCCGTCAATCAGAGGTTTGTAGGCGACGGTACGGTTCGGTTCTAACCCGCAGGACGCGCCGATGATCGCCTTCGGCGTTGCGTCGTCGATGCGAACAGCCAACTCGTGGGCAGCAAATCCGCCGAAGACGACAGAGTGGATGGCACCGATGCGTGCACAGGCCAGCATGGCCACGATCGCCTCTGACACCATCGGCATGTAAATGATGACCCGGTCGCCCTTTGTGATGCCTTTGTCGCGCAAGGCACCAGCAAGGCTTGCCGTAGCGGTCTGCAATTCGGCAAAGGTCATGCGGCTGACTGTGCCCGTCATCGGGCTGTCATAGATGATAGCAACCTGATCCGCGCGCCCACTGGCCACATGCCGGTCCACGGCATTGTAACAAGTGTTCACTTGGGCATCCGCAAACCAGCTATATAGTGGGGCCTTGCTGTCGTCGAGCGCGCGGGACGGTGGCTTAATCCAGTCGATCTTGTCTGCTGCCTGCATCCAGAATGCCTCTGGGTCTTGCTGCCAGCTTGCGTAAACCTCTGCGTAGCTCATCCTTGCGTCCTCCCAAACGTCGTAAGCTAGGGATAGAAGGCTCGGAATTGCCGGGCAAGGGGCGCGTGCGGAGAACCGCTTTCGGTTGTGAATTTATTGACAGGGCGAGGGGGATTGGCGCGGGATTGGCCCGATGGGCCATCTGGAGGCGCTGCCTCCGGATCTCCGGGATATTTTTGACGAGAAGAAGAAATTGGGCGTCAGCGCGGGTTGCGGCGTAGCCAGAGCCAGCCGCGCAGGCCGGAAATACAGAGCAGCAGGGCCAGCAGCGGGACAATAACTAGGATTGTGGGATTCAGGACGATGCTGACGGCCAGCACGAGTGCGCTGAGGCCAGTTTCCACTGGCACCAGCCCCGCGCGGCCACCGCGGATCGCGAAAGCGATGGTGATGATGACGAGGCCCGCCAAGGAAAGGCCGGCAGCACTGCCTGCAAATGTGGCCCCTGATTGGGAGGCCACCAGCGCGTTCAGCAAGAATGACGCCCCAATCAGTAGAACGGGCAAGCCAGCCATGCGCACCGCCTCTGTCGCAGAGGCACGGTCGGTCACGTCAATCCAGTATCCAAAACGATTTGTCGCCATGGGATTATTCGTAATGGGACACAGGCGTGCCGGCAATGGCGGACATGTTCAGCAGGCCCCGCGCTGTAATTGACGGCGTCACGATATGCGCCCGGTTACCCATGCCCATCAGGATCGGTCCGACTTCGAGCGCGTTGCCCTTCATTTTCAGAATGTTGCGCACGCCGGACGCCGCGTCTGCGTTGGCAAAAACAAGGCAATTCGCCGCGCCATCCAGATGTGCGCCGGGGAAAATCCGGTTGCGCAGGTCGACGTCGAGGGCGCTGTCGATGTGCATCTCGCCCTCAAAGCTGAAGTCGCGCGGCTCGCTATGAAGGATATCCATTGCGGCGCGCATACGACGACCAGAGTTGCTGTCCATGTTGCCGAATTGGGAATGCGAACACAGTGCGATCTTGGGTTCGACGCCAAAGCGTCGAATGTGGCGGGCGGCACCAATTACGGTTTCGGCGATCTGTTCCGGCGTGGGTTCTTCGTGAACCTGCGTGTCAGCAATAAACAGAGAGCCGTCTTCAAGGATCATTAGTGATAGGGCTGCAACCGGGTGAAGTTGAGCATCGCCAAGGATTTGTTGGATATAGTTCAAGTGCCACAAGTATTGGCCGAAGGTGCCACAGATCAGGGAATCCGCTTCGCCACGGTGTACCATGACGGCACCGATGGCGGTGGTGTTTGTGCGCATTATTGCGCGGGCAAGGTCTGGCGTTACACCCTGACGCGCCATGATTTGGTGGTAGGTGCCCCAGTAATCCCTGTATCGGGGATCGTTTTCGGGGTTCACGATCTTAAAGTCGACATCGGGCCGAATATCCAGACCCGCGCGTTCACAGCGCGCCGCGATGACGTCGGGACGGCCGATCAGGATAGGCTCTTCGGTCGTTTCCTCCATGATCGCCTGTGCGGCCCGCAGGACGCGCTCATCCTCGCCTTCGGCAAATACGATCCGCCGGGATGCGGTGCGTGCCGCCTCAAACACCGGACGCATGATAAATGCTGATTTGAAGACAGATGCGTCCAGCTGGCGCTTGTACGCGTCCATGTCTGCGATGGGGCGGGTTGCGACGCCAGTGTCGCAGGCGGCCTGTGCTACGGCACTGGCGACGACGCCCATCAGACGCGGGTCGAAGGGTTTTGGGATCAGGTATTCAGTGCCAAATGTCAGTTGCTCGCCTTGATAGGCCGCGGCTGCCTCTGCGCTGGTGGTGGCGCGTGCCATGGCGGCGATGCCTTCGATGCAGGCAATTTTCATCTCGTCGTTGATCGTGGTGGCACCTGCGTCGAGGGCCCCGCGAAAAATGAAAGGAAAGCACAACACATTGTTGACCTGATTGGGGAAATCAGACCGGCCCGTGGCGATGATAGCGCGCGGGTTTACGGCCCGGGCGGCGGCGGGATCGATTTCTGGATTCGGGTTGGCCAGCGCAAAAATGATCGGCACGTCCGACATTTTCGCAACCATGTCGGGCGTCAACACGCCGGGGCCAGAGAGGCCGAGAAAGACGTCGGCGCCGTCGATGACATCCATCAGGCTGCGCGGCTGATCGCCTTGCGCGTATTCTGCCTTTTGTTCGGTCATGTCGGCTTCGCGGCCCTTGTAGACAAGGCCTTGCAGGTCGCAGAGAAAGACGTTTTCGCGCTTCACACCAAGCTTTAGCAGCATGTTCAGGCAGGCGATCCCTGCGGCACCGCCGCCCGTGGAAACGACCTTGATTTGGGAAAAATCCTTACCGGCAATACGCAAGGCGTTGGTGATACCTGCGCCGACAACAATGGCTGTACCATGTTGATCGTCGTGAAAGACGGGAATGTTCATCCGCTCGCGACATATTCTTTCCACGATGAAGCAATCGGGCGCTTTAATATCTTCAAGGTTGATCGCGCCAAACGTGGGTTCCAGCGCGCAGACAATTTCAGCCAGTTTCACCGGATCGGGTTCGTTCAGTTCAATGTCGAAACAATCGATATTCGCGAACTTTTTGAAGAGGACCGCCTTGCCTTCCATCACCGGTTTCGAGGCGAGTGCGCCGATATTGCCAAGGCCCAAAACAGCGGTGCCGTTAGTGACGACACCCACCAGATTACCACGCGTGGTATAGTTGCGCGCGGTTGCGGGATCGCGTTTGATTTCCAAGCAGGCCTCTGCCACACCGGGAGAGTAGGCGCGAGACAGGTCGCGGCCATTTGCTAGCGGCTTGGTGGCGCGAATCTCTAGTTTGCCGGGGCGCGGGAATTCATGGTAGTCGAGCGCCGCCTTGCGCAGGCTGTCAGAAGGTGTGTCATCGGTCATGGCAGGGCGGTCCTTTGGTGAAACTGGTTCACCCCTAAACCATCCCGGTCGACGCGCCTAGGGCGTGTTATGCGCCCCGGCATGACTTTTCCTGCAAAGCATCATTCCTGTTGGATGCTTCCGACTTGGTCAGGTCAGAAACAAGATGCTCGCTGGCTACCACTGACGGGGTTTGCAAGTCTCTGGTTTGGGCGCTGTCATCTTTTCTTCGGTGGTGACCCGGTCGTCGATGGATGTTTCATTATGACCGACGGGCCTGGGACTTTGAATGGCCTAACCAGGCGGTCATCCGGCGCCATTCGTGTCGTGTTTTCGAATAATTATCAGGCCTTTTAGCCGTTCCGGGTATTTGCAGCCCGGCGGTGGGTCTGCTGCGTTCAAACCGGGAAGGGGCGGCCTGATAGCTGGGACGCATAGCAGTATTTACCAACGAATTATCAATCTCTGTGATGGAAGTTGCACCCTATCCTAAGGACAGAATGGATAAGGATGCTGATCAGACACATTTCACTGGTGCTATTCATATTGGGATTGTTGATCGCGACGCCGGACGAGGCACCTGCGGACGCGCTATCAATGGCCGGGCGAGGGTCGATCCTGACCGGTCGGGTAGCGATGGTGGAGCTTAACCCAAAGGCCGATGTGTCGGTCGACACGACGGTCGCCAGTCTTTTCAGCGGTGACAGCGGTCGAAGTTTCTTTGCACCTTATCCGGCGCGGTTTCGTTCGAAGACGGGCGGTGACGAGATGGTGACCGCGGCCATGGCCGCTGGGCCGCTTTTTATGCAAGGTGGCGCGCCTGCTGAACGGATCAGGCATCTGATCGCTGCGGCAGAGGCGGGGCGTCAAGGCTATGATGCAGTGCAATATGGGGCCTTGCGAAAACCATCTAAGCGCCCGACGGAAATGACGCTTGCAGAGGTATATGCTTGGATCCAGCAAACACCCAGCCAGCCTCATGCTATTGGGCGTTATCAGTTTATTCCATCAACGCTGCGCCGACTTGTCGACATTGTCGGCATCGATACCCGGGCTCGTTTCTCGCCTCAGGTGCAAGACACGCTAGCAGATGTTTTGTTAGCAGAGGCAGGGTTTGATGAGGTAAGCGCAGGGCGGATCAATCGACAAACCTTCATGAATAATTTGGCGAAGATATGGGCAGGGTTGCCGACATCGAACGGGCAAAGCCACTACCACGGCTATGCTGGAAACCGCGCCACAATGACTTGGGCGCGGTTCGATGAGGAAATGAGTGCGATCTTTCCCCGGTAGGGATGCGACCTACGACGTCTGGGACGCTTCGAGTTGGGCCTCCAGGCGGTTTATCATCTCGTCAGCATGGTCGGATGTCATTTGGTCACTGAACGGATGACCGGTTTTTTCGCAAAGCTCCTGCAAGATGGCGGCCTGTTCGCCGTTCATCATGTGGTGGTCCTCGGTCATGTTGGGGCCTTCTTCTTCCATAGTCATTGTCCCTTTCGATGGTGTCAGAGGTTTTGGTCGGTGTTGAGGCTTTCGGTCAATTCGGCAATGCGCCGCATCGCTTCACCTTCGGTCAAGCTTGCATTGAAAGGTTCACTGGCCTCTTCACACAGATTGCGTAGCAGGTCCGCCTGATCGCCCGTCATCGGGCGGTCGGCCTCGTTCGGAGCGCGCGGATCTGTGTCATCCGTGGCGGGTGTGGCGGTTGGTGGGATCATCGGTGCCTCCTGATCTGTAAGGGGGCAACGCGGGGTCATGCGGCACGGTTCCCCTGCGCGGGCTTGCATCCCGCGCGGCCCGCCTTCACTGTTATGCGAAATGCCGGAGAATCCCCCATGCCCCATCCTAATCCCGACACCGCTGACCTGATCGCGGCCGCTACATCCGTGCGTGAAAATGCACATGCGCCCTATTCGAAATTCAAAGTCGGGGCGGCAATCCGTACGGCGGACGGGTCCGTCTATGTTGGATGTAACGTGGAAAACGTGGCCTATCCGGAAGGCACTTGCGCCGAGGCTGGCGCAATCGCTGCCATGTGCGCAGCTGGCGCGCGGGACATCGCAGCGGTTGCTGTCATTGCTGACAGCCCGCTACCTGTCAGCCCGTGTGGCGGATGCCGCCAAAAGCTTGCTGAATTCAGCAAGGGCGACGTCCCAGTCACCCTGACGACGACGGATGGGGCGGTCCAAGAGACGACGGTGGCGGCATTGTTGCCGGGCGCCTTCGACCAGGACTACATGAGCCGGGTCTGAGGGGATGGATGCGCGTGGATTGATCGCTGCGGTTCGTCGGGGCCAGACCCCGGATGCCGCAGCCTTGCTGGATTTTGCAAATGGATTGGCGACTGGTGCCGTTACTGACGCGCAGGCCGGGGCCTTTGCCATGGCCGTCTGCCTGAAGGGGCTGGATGACACAGGACGCGTGGCCCTGACAGAGGCGATGCGCGACAGCGGTGACGTGTTGTGCTGGGATATGCCGGGTCCAGTCGTCGACAAACATTCGACAGGTGGTGTTGGTGACTGCGTGTCGCTGATCCTGGCTCCGATGCTGGCGGCGTGTGGCGTGTACGTTCCTATGATTTCCGGTCGCGGCCTGGGACACACGGGCGGGACGCTGGACAAGTTAGAGGCCGTGCCGGGCGTTTGCGTCGATGTGTCCGAGGCGCGGCTGCGCACAATCGTGGCCGAAATCGGCTGTGCCATCGTGGGGGCTACGACACGGATCGCGCCCGCCGACCGCAGGCTTTACGCGGTGCGGGACGTCACGGCCACAGTGGATTCCATTGATTTGATTACGGCGTCGATTTTGTCAAAAAAATTGGCGGCTGGATTGGACACTTTGGTGTTGGACGTCAAGGTCGGCAGTGGCGCGTTCATGAAAACCGAAGCCGATGCGAGGGCCTTGGCACGCGCATTGGTGGACACTGCCAAGGGTGCGGGTTGCCCCACGGTCGCCGTTCTGTCGGACATGAGCCAACCCCTAGCGCCAAGCCTTGGAAATGCCACAGAGCTTGCCGTGTGCATGGAAGTCTTATCTGGCCAGCCAGAGGCCGCGCCGCGCCTTGTGACGCTTGCGCTGGCACTAGGGTGCGAAGCCTTGGCGCTAGCGGGCTGGCCTGCTGAAAAAGCGCGCGCTGCGCTGGAACGCACCTTGGCTGACGGCAGCGCGCTGGACCGTTTCGCGCGCATGGTTGCCGCGTTGGGCGGGCCACCAGACATGGACAAGGACTGGCGAACACATTTGCCGAAAGCACCCGTGACGCTGGCAGTTTCGGCAACGCAGGCCGGTCATCTGGCTGCCATTGACGGAGAGGCTTTAGGCTTGGCGGTCGTCGCACTTGGCGGTGGTCGGTCGCGCGAAGGGGACAAGATCGATCCGGCAGTTGGTTTGACGGACGTCTGCGATCTGGGCACGCGGGTCGAACGCGGCGATACCTTGGCTGTTATTCACGCCCGCTCGCAAGACAAGGCCGAGGCGGCGCTAGATGCTGTGCGCGCGGCTTTCACCATCGGTGCCGCCCCTGCTGCGGCCCCCCTGATATTGGACAGGATCACCTGATATGACACGTGCTTTTCTGGTCGTCATTGACTCGGTCGGCATCGGCGGCGCTACGGATGCGGACGCATTTTACAATGGTACACGCCCTGACACAGGGGCCAATACGGTCGCACATATCGCGCAGGCACAGGCGTTGAATCTGCCCGTGCTGGACGCGTTGGGATTGGGGGCCGCGGTAAAGTTGGCCAGCGGCGAGGACGCACCGGGGCTGGGTGTCGCGCCGACAGGTGCGTGGGGCGCCGCAAGTGAGGTCAGCCCCGGCAAGGACACGCCGTCTGGCCACTGGGAGTTGGCGGGTGTGCCTGTGCCTTGGGATTGGACCTATTTCCCAAACACCGACCCCGCGTTTCCCGAGGATCTGACGGCCTTGATCTGCAAGATTGCAGGCACCGATGGCATACTTGGCAATTGCCACGCCAGCGGCACTGCGATTATTGATGAACTTGGGGCCGAGCACGTGCGGAGCGGGTGGCCCATCGTCTATACCTCTGCTGACTCGGTATTGCAGATCGCCGCACACGAGGGCACGTTCGGGCTGGAACGGCTGTTAAAGCTGTGCAAAGACCTCGCGCCGCATCTTCACGCAATGAAAGTCGGGCGGGTGATCGCGCGGCCATTTGTCGGGACAGAAGGCAATTATACCCGGACAGCGAACCGCAAAGATTTTGCGATTGCACCGCCAAGCCCCACGATTTGCGACGACGCGCAAGCGGCGGGGCGCAAGGTTAATGCTGTGGGTAAAATCGGTGACATCTTCTCTATGATCGGCATCGATGAAAACCGCAAGGGCGAGGATCGCGCGCTGATGGGTCATCTGACCGATCTGGTCGCAGAAGCAGAGGACGGGTCGTTCACATTCGCCAATTTTGTAGAATTTGACAGCCTTTATGGGCACCGGAGGGATATCCCGGGCTACGCGGGACATTTGGAATGGTTTGATGCCGCCTTGGGTGAGTTGTTGCCAAAACTGCGCGAAGGCGATCTGTTGATCGTAACTGCAGATCATGGCAACGATCCCAGCTGGTCAGGTACCGACCACACCCGTGAACGGGTGCCTGTGCTGGTGCATGGCATCGGGCCCAAGGCACTCGGGCAGGTGGCTTTTGTCGACGTGGCTGCCAGTGTAGCAGCGCATCTGAACATTCAACATTCCGGACCGGGAAGGTCGTTTCTATGAGCTTGCGTGACATTCCAAAGGTCGAACTGCACCTGCATCTGGAAGGCGCGGCGCCGCCTGATTTTATCAAAGGGTTGGCTGCTGAAAAGCGGATGAAGCTGGACGGTATATTTGACGCCGACGGTGGCTATATCTTTCGCGACTTCGCGCATTTTCTAAGTGTTTATGACGAAGCCTGTACCGTGTTGACCGGACCGGAAGAATTCTATCGCCTGACCCGCGCCGTGCTGGCCGAAAGTGCCTTTCACGGCGTAATCTATACAGAGGCTTTTCTGTCGCCGGATTTCTGCGGTGGCGGGGATCTGCACGCGTGGCGCGATTATCTGGCGGCGATCGCGCAGGCAGCCAGTGACGCAGAACGCGACGATGGCATTGTGCTGCGCGGCATCGCCACAGCAGTCCGGCACCATGGGCGCGATGCCTGCCGCAAGGCGGCCAAAGTCGCAGCCGAGACGGCGGGAAATTTCCTGACAGGCTTTGGCATGGCTGGTGCAGAGCTAGAGGGGCGGCCCGGCGATTTTGCATATAGCTTTGATCTGGCGAAAGAAGCTGGATTGCGCCTGACCGCTCATGCTGGCGAATGGGGCGATCCGCAGCGTATCCGCGAAACGCTGGATTTGGGCGTCGAACGGTTAGGCCACGGCATCCGCGCGTTCGAAGATCCGCGTCTGGTGGATGATCTGGCAGAGCGGCAAATCACGCTAGAGGTCTGTCCTGGCTCAAACGTCGTGTTGCAGGCAGTGGACGGCTGGGACGTCCACCCAATTGAAAAATTGCGCGATGCTGGCGTGCCGGTCACTGTCTCTACCGATGACCCGCCATTTTTTCACACGACAATGACAGCGGAATACGAGGAACTGCAAAAGACCTTTGGTTGGCAAGAGGCCGATTTCCGCGACATGAATATCACGGCCGCCAAGGCTGCTTTTTGCGACGCGGCTACCCGCGACGCGATCCTTAAGAAACTGGAGCCCTCCGCATGACCGAGCATCTGACCCACGTCACTCACCCACTTGTGCAGCATAAGCTGACGTTGATGCGGCGGAAAGAAACCTCGACTGCAGGATTTCGGCAGTTGCTACGCGAGATCAGTCAATTGCTGGCCTACGAGGTGACACGCAACCTGCCGATGACGACGGAGCGGATTGAGACGCCACTGCAGCCGATGGATGCGCCAGTGCTGGACGGCAAGAAACTGGTACTGGTATCGATCTTGCGGGCGGGTAACGGCCTGCTGGATGGAATTCTGGAATTGATACCATCAGCGCGCGTCGGTTTTGTCGGGCTATACCGCGACGAAGAAACGCTGCAGCCGGTGCAGTATTACTTTAAGGTCCCGCAAGCCTTAGAAGATCGTATGGTTATTGCCGTCGATCCTATGTTGGCGACGGGCAATTCGTCAGTCGCAGCAATCGACCTTTTGAAAAAAGCTGGCGCCACAAATATCCGGTTTTTGTGCCTGCTTGCAGCACCCGAGGGGATCGCTCGCATGAAAGAAGCGCACCCGGATGTGCCAATCGTGACGGCGGCGATAGACGAGCGTTTGAACGAACAAGGTTACATTGTGCCGGGCCTTGGTGACGCGGGGGACCGCATGTTTGGCACCAAATAAGGCTAGATTGAGGCTATAATACCTTTACTTCGTAGGCTTTGTTTGCGATCTTTCCACAACATCTTGTGGGGGTTTCTATGTCGGCGACCAGTTTTGTCAGTGCGATTGCTTTAGCTGCGACAATGGCGGCGGGTGTCGGCGTGACGTCGGCCGCGGCGCAGACCGCAGCAATGCCGGCCGAATTTCCGCCGTCCAGCTATCAGGGGACGCAATACGTCGATAGCAAAGGCTGCGCATTTGTCCGGGCTGGCATGGACGGGGCCGTGAATTGGGTGCCTCGCGTTGATCGTTTCCGGCAGCAGTTGTGTAACTTCAAGCCAACCACTGGTCTTACGGCCGCCGCACCTTTGCCAGATCCACTGCCGAACGTGCCGATCATTACCGTGACTGCGCAGCCCGCACCGGTGGCACCGCAGGTCGAAAGCATCCCGCAACGTCGCCCTGTCGCACAACCTGTTCCACAGCAGGCCCGCAACGTTCCTGCACGCGTTGCCGCAGCCCAAGCGCCCAAGCCGTTGTCGAGCAAGGTCATTTCGGCACAAGTTGTCGCAGCGCCAGCCCCGGCCCGCGTCACGTTAGCCCAAGCTTGTGAAGGACGTTTCGGTGTCCAGCCCGGCTTTGTTAGTGCCAGTACGCGTCAGCCGATCGATTGTGGCCCCAACCCGCGTATGGCCGCGGCCCCTGCGAGCGGCCCTGCGCCACTGCGTCTGACACTTGCGGATGCCTGTGCGAAACAGGCTGCTACTGGTCGAACGCTGATCAATGCGGCAACACGTCAGCCTATTGTCTGTACCGCACCGGTACAGATCGCAATGGCGCCGCAAATACGCGGCACAATGCCTTCCACAACCGCTGCAGCGGCCTGTGGCATCGATGGGATGATGACAGACGGTCGTTATCCGGTACGCTGTGGTCCTCAAGTCCTTTCGCCGTCGGGTCAATCTAACAGGCAGCGCATTGTAACGATGCACCACGGTACCATCGTGGTGAAGGGGATTATGCCGTCTGCCACGGTCTCTACCAGTCCGACCCAGCCGCTTTTTGGGGCCGGTCCGGTCCCTGCTTCGAACGCAGCGTCGTCGGTCCCGCAGGTGCCGCAAGGCTATGCGCGGGTCTGGGATGACGGTCGTATCAATCCGCAGCGAGGCTTGCCTAAAACACAAGTGGTTGCGCGGGTCAGCAGCCGCGCGGCCGTGCCAGTGGCTGTTCAAGCACCTGCGGCCGCAAGTGGCCATCGTTACGTGCAGGTCGGCAGCTTTGGCGATCCTGCGAATGCGGCGAGACTGATCGCGCGGTTGCAGGCAGCGGGTCTACCGGTCGCGTCTGCCAAGTCGGAAAGCCTGAAAGTTATCGCTGCTGGCCCGTTCCGGTCTGCCGGCGATCTGAACCGTGCGTTAGGGATTGTCCGCGGCATGGGGTTCTCTGACGCTTACTTGCGCAGCTAGTTTAAGACAAACAGACAAAAAGAGGCGCGTCGCAACGGCGGCGCGCCTTTTTTTATGAATCGCAGATGCCTTGCAGTTGGATCCATTCTGCGTCGGTCAAAACTGGTTCCATCGTCTGGCCCTGCATTGGGTCAGAGGTGATCAGCGATGCGCCGTTCTGGTCGCGGGCTGTCCGCAAGGCCGCGTAAGGCGCACTAGATAGCTTGGCTTTGGCAAACGCAGGTAGCAGCGTTGATTCTGATGGCGGCGCCTCGTCACGCGCCAGCAAGGATGTTGCGTAGTCCGCCATGGCTTCATCGGGCAACTCTCCCGAGGTGATCAGCTGGATCGTGGCCCCAAGCCCGACGTGGCGCAGCAGATCTTCTAGTGGGTCAGTCGTCCGGGCACTGGCGGCGACGATGTCGCCCGCGGTCACAAGGGGGTCGTCGTAGCGGGCTAGGATCGCACGGTCGATCACGATTAGCCCACCGGGCAGAAAGATTGGGCCGGGTAGGGCGGCGGGCAAAACTGCAATTTGGCCGGGACCCTGCTGTCCGAACAAGCGCGTGCGTAAACGCTGCAACGCAACGCGTCCGCGTGCGCCACGGCAAACCGGACCGGTACGAGCTTGAAGATGACCCAGTACGGTCGCCCCTATCTCTGCCCTACGCAGAGCGGGCACGGCGTCGGCTGTTTGATGACGCAAGGCATCCGGTCCCCATAGCGCCGTTCCCCCGAACACCACCAGTAGGATAGCGGCTGTCAGAACCTGACGCACGCGACCGCGTTTAGGCTTTGCCTTGATCAGCTGGCCACGCACCGCATCGATGGCCGCAATCATGTCTGTGTCGTCGATTTCTAATGTCTCGGTCGCGTCAGCGTCTGGGGCAAACAGCGCAGGCATGTCATGGGGGTTCAACCGCGCAACGGCGGGCAGGGACCAGTGCGACAAGGGCCGCCCGGCACTGTCGGATACCACAAGGGTCGCGTTGCCGAAGGACACAATGACCTCTCGGCGTTGGTCCGTTCGATTGGGCCGCCACAGGCCAAGGCTTTCCAGCCGGTCGTATTGGGGTAATGCGGTCATGTTGCCTGTCTATGCTTTACAGCACTCTAGTGCAGGTAGGTCCGCACGCCTAGGGGGTGGCCGCCAGCTTACGCAATTCAAACTTTTGGATTTTTCCGGTCGACGTCTTGGGCAATTCGCAGAAGACCACGCGCTTTGGGGCCTTGAAGCCTGCAATCCGGGTGCGGGCAAACGCAATCAACTCTGCCTCTGTCACGTCGCGCCCGGTCTTCAATTCCACAAACGCGCAGGGCACTTCTCCCCATTTTCCGTCAGGAGCGGCCACCACTGCACATAAGCTGACCGCAGGGTGGTGCATCAGTGCGCCTTCGACTTCGACGGAAGAGATGTTTTCGCCGCCAGAGATGATGATGTCCTTCGCGCGGTCTGTGATTTGGATGTAGCCGTCAGAGTGCTGCACGGCGAGGTCTTCGGTATGGAAATAGCCGCCTGCAAATGCTTTTTCGGTCTCAGCGGCGTTTTTGTAGTAGCCTTTCATGACCGCATTGCCGCGCATTCCAATCTCTCCTTGGGTGGTTCCATCGCGGGGCACGGGTTGCATCGTATCATCCAGCACAACGATATCGTCCATCATCGGCATCAGAACGCCTTGGCGTGCCTTTATCGCGGCGCGTTCGTCCTCTGGCAGGTCGTCCCATGCAGCGTTCCAGATGCATTCTGTCGCCGGACCATAAGTTTCGGTCAAGCCGTAGACCTGTGTAATATTGAAACCCAACTTGGCGACGGCTGCCAGCGTTGCAGCGGCCGGCGGTGCGCCTGCGGTGAAAACCTCGACTGTGTGGTCAAAGGTACGGCGGTCGGCGTCGTTAGCATTGACGATCATGTTCAACACGATGGGCGCGCCGCCAAAGTGGGTGACGCGATGGTCGTCAATGGCCGCATATATTGCGGCGGCGGTGATGTCGCGGCAGCAGACGGCAGTGCCGCCCAACAGCGGCATCATCCAAGTATGGGTCCAGCCGTTGCAATGAAACAGTGGCACGATCTGCAACATCACCGGATGAAGCGTCATGCGCCACGCGATTTGGTTGCCGACCGTGGCAAGGTAAGCACCGCGATGATGGTAGACGACGCCCTTTGGCCGTCCAGTGGTGCCAGAGGTGTAGTTCAGCGCAAGGCTTTCCCATTCGTCCTGTGGCATGATCCAATCAAAAGAGGCATCGCCAGTTGCGACAAGATCTTCGTATAGGTGGTGACGGCCTGTGGCGGGGATACCTGCCACGATATCTGGCACCTCTATCAGGATCGGTGGGGCCACGTTCATCAGGGCAATGGCAGCCTCTGCGAGCGGGATGAACTGGCTATCGACAAGCGCCACCTTCGCGCCGCCATGACCAAAGATGTAGCCGATTGTGTCCGCATCAAGCCGTGTGTTTACCGTGTTCAAGACGGCCCCGCAGGCAGGGATCGCAAACGAGGATTCGGCCTGCGCAGGGATGTTGGGCAGGATCGTGGCAACGACGTCACCGGGGGCCACTCCAAGCTGCACAAGTGCGCTGGCAAGCTTGCTGACGCGCGCAGTGTAAGTGGCATAGGTCAGAATGCTGTCGCCGTAAGCAATTGCCGGCCTATTTGCAAAGATATCGGCTGCCCGCCGAAGGTGGCTGAGCGGTGTCAGCGGCACATAGTTAGCCGCGGTTTTCCCAAGCCCCGTCTCGTCGATCATCCAGCCCATGTCAGTGCCCCCTTCACGTTCACGCCTATTAGCGAAATAGTGCGGCAGCGCCGCAGACAGTTCAATGGGGAGCCTGCATGTCAAAGACCTTCGGCGCATTTTGTGTGGTCGGGCCGCGATGATTTTGTCGCCGGGCCGCCGCTATGTCTTTGTCCATATTCCCAAAACAGGCGGCACCGCCATGGCGCTCGCGCTAGAGGCGCGGGCAATGAAGGATGATATCCTGATCGGTGACACGCCTAAGGCCAAAAGGCGCAGGGGGCGTCTGGCCGATTTAACCGCGACGGGGCGCGTGTGGAAGCACAGCCGTATTTGCGACATCGAAGGCGTGGTGGACATGACCGACTGGCGCATTTTCACTTTGGTGCGAAACCCTTGGGACAGGATGGTCAGTTATTATCACTGGCTTCGCGTGCAACACTTCAGCCATCCGGCGGTATCGCTATCTAAAGGCCTGTCGTTCAGCGCATTTCTGAACCATCCGGCCACCGTCGCAAGCCTGATTGCGAATCCTTATAATAGCTACCTGACGGATTGGGCGGGTCGAGATATCGCAACGGACTATGTCCGGCTGGAACACGCAGGGCAGGATATGGAACAAATCTTTGCCCATTTGGGGTTTCGTTTCGATTTACCGATGGCGAACACCAGCGCCCGAGACCGCGATTGGCGGGGCTATTTCACCGATGCGGATGCGGCGCTGATTGCCAAGGTTTGTGCCGCGGATATTTCACGATCCGGCTATCAATTTGATCCGGACAGGAGTTAGTAAGCCATACTGACACAATGGGCTAATACGACTGAAATTGGGTGCGTTTGCCGCATCAGTGACACAATCCTGCCCAAATGCGGGCAAATCTATGCCCTGCGAATCTATCCCGATGAGGACATCAACACGAGGTCCGGCCTGCCATCAAGGACCCAGCCTGAGGGATATCAATATGTTCGATTTTGCCACAGATTCATGTGCCCCATCCGATCCAGACCTATCGCAGGTTGCGACTGGCCTTGTTGCCGGAACTAAGGTCGCGACCCAGATCGGCTGGCGCGGAGTAGAAGCAGTTAGCGCAGGTGACTTGGTGCTGACATTTGATGGAGGGTTTCAAATCGTCACCGCCGTCACCCGCCAATATGTTCGGACCGCAGGTGCCGGGGACAATTATGCCACGTGGCCGATGGTTGTGCCTGCAGATGCCCTTGGCAACCGCGAGGCAATGACATTGCTGCCGCAACAAGCCGTGCTGGTGGAAAGCGATACCGCTGAGGCCATCTTTGGCGATCCTTTCGCAATGATCCCTGCCAGCGCGCTGGACGGATTTCGGGGTATTTATCGCGCGATACCTGCTGACCGGATGGAGGTGATAACCCTTCACTTTGCGCAGGATGAAGTCGTCTTTGCCAATATCGGCGCGCTGTTTCATTGTCCTGCGACCACTGATTTGCTGAACCGACCAGTCGGGAATGAATATCATGTCCTTGGTGCGTCCGAGGCTGACCTGCTGGTGCAACATCTTGTCCATGAGGATAGCGACATGCCGTTTGTGCCACAGGCGCCTTACGTCGCCGCCTGAACGACGAAAGGACTGCGCCATGCGATGCAGTCCTTTGTATTTTTGATCAGCATCAGTTTGGGTGGCTTTAAAACGTTTGGTGGGCAAAGCCCCCCTTGCTGATGAGGCGGCGCGTTGACCGAGCCGCTTCCCTTCTTCAGGCAGCTTTTTCAGACTGACCAGCGAAGCGGCCATAAAAGCTTTGGCCCTTATCGGCCATTTCGCGCAGCAGATCGGGGCAGGCGAAGCGGTCACCAAATTCTTCTGTCAGTTGGTCACAACGTTCGGCCGCATAGGGGCTGCCCATGATATCCAGCCAGCTAAACGGTCCACCGGACCACGGCGCAAAGCCCCAACCAAGGATTGCACCGACGTCGCCTTCACGGATGTCGGTCAAAACGCCTTCCTCTAGTGCGCGGACCGCTTCCAGAACCTGCGCGAACAGCAGGCGGTGCTGTACGGTGATCAAGTCAGGCTGGTCATCGGCCACGGGATATTGCGCTGCAAGTTCCGTCCATAGGCCCTGACGCTTTCCTTTGTCATCATAGGCATAGAAGCCAGAGTTTGACTTGCGCCCCATGCGGCCCTTATCGGCCATCCAGAACAGCACTTCGTCAACCTCGCCATCGGGATAGGCGTTGCCCATTGCAAGCTTTGTTGCCTTGGCGATCTTGACGCCAAGGTCGATAGAGGTTTCGTCCACCAGTTGCAGCGGGCCAAGCGGCATACCGACCAACTTGGCGGCGTTTTCGATCAAGGCGGGGGCGACCCCTTCCTTCACCATGCGGATGCCTTCGTTGATGTAGGGAATGATGCAGCGGTTCGCATAAAAGAAGCGGGCATCGTTCACGACAATCGGGGTTTTGCGGATCTGGCGTACGAAATCCAACGCTTTGGCCACAGCCACATCGCCTGTTTTGTCGCCACGGATAATCTCGACAAGGTTCATCTTGTCGACAGGGCTGAAAAAGTGAATTCCGATAAACTTTTCAGCATCGTTCGCCGCCTGCGCCAGTTCGGTGATCGGCAGGGTCGAGGTGTTGGTCGCAAAGATACAGTCAGGGCCTGTGACAGCCTGCACCTTCTTGGTCACGTCGGCTTTGACGGACATATCCTCGAACACCGCCTCGACAATAAGGTCGCAGTCTTTCAGGGCAGCGTAATCCGTCGTGGCGTTGATCAGGCCAAGAACCTGTTCCTTTTTTTCGACAGTGGCTTTCTTGCGGGAAATGCCCTTGTCCATGTAGTCGGCGGTGTAGGATTTGCCTTTGTCTGCCGCCTCTTGTTTGGCGTCGATCAGTACTACCTTGATGCCTGCCAAAGCAGAAACCAATGCGATGCCTGCACCCATCATGCCAGCGCCAATGACGCCGACCTGTGCGACTTTTTGATCGGCGACATCGGGACGGTTGGCGCCTTTTTCCAGTGCTTCTTTGTTGATGAACAAGCTGCGGATCATGGCAGAGGAGGACGGGTTCAGCAGGACATTTGTGAACCAGCGCGCCTCGATCTTGAGGGCGGTGTCGAAGGGTACCATCGCGCCTTCATAGACGGCTGACAGCAGCGCCTTGGCTGCCGGATACACACCTTGGGTGTTGCCGTTCACCATCGCCGACGCACCGACGAAGGTCATAAAGCCGGCAGGATGATAAGGGGCGCCGCCGGGCATTTTGTAACCTTTTTGGTCCCAAGGCTTTACGATGTCGGCATCTTTGGCTTGCAGAACCCAAGCCTTTGCGGCCGATAACAGATCGTCCGCAGCAACGACTTCATCCACAATTCCAGCGCGCATCGCACCTTTGGGATCGTTCATCTTGCCTTGCAATAACAGGGGGCTGGCTGCCATGGCGCCCAGCTTTCGGCTGATGCGCGTGGTGCCGCCCGCGCCGGGGAAAATACCGACCATGATTTCCGGCAGGCCGATTTTAGCCTTGGGGTTGTCAGCGGCAAATATGCGATGACAGGCCAGTGGAATTTCAAGACCGATACCAAGTGCTGTGCCGGGCAAGGCTGCAGCGATGGGTTTACCACCTTTCAGCGTCTTCAGGTCCATACCTGCCAATTCAATGCGACGCAAAACAGCATGCATCTGCATCACGCCGTCAAAGATGCCCTGGGCCGGATCGTCGCTTTCATCGCGCATCTTGGCGATGATGTTTAGGTCCATCCCACCGGCAAAAGACCCGGCCTTGCCAGAGGTGATGACGATGCCCTTCACCGCATCGTCGGACAGTGCCTGACTGACCAATGCGTCCAGATCAGCAAAGCCTTGCTGGCTCATGACGTTCATCGACTTGCCGATGGTGTCCCAGGTGATGACGGCGACGCCGTCGGCATCTGTGGTCATGGTGAAATCGGTCATGGGATTCTCCCTTGGATGATGTTGTGCGGCGCGGGGTCCGACGGGGTCGGCACCTCACGCGGCGTGTTGCTGTGGATCAGATGACGGTGCGGAACCGTCATGCCGCTTTTCAATTCGGTGCCGCGCCAGACGTTGTCACGGCGCGCGAGGATCATTGTGGATTCGAACCGTGGTACGACACGCTGCCCGTGGCTTAGGATCTCGGTGGTGTAGGACCCGGTGATCATATCAGCGGTCATGAATGACACGTCGTGCGCCATGCGGATCATGTCCGTTACACGTTGAATCGCAAAGAGCGTGCGCCATTGCACAAATTTTTCGTGAAGCATTTCTTCGGACGTGATGACCGAATTCCCGCAAGGGCTGACAATCAGAAGAGGCTGCGACCACGCGCTGGCCCAGCTGGCAAAATCATCCGCAAACACGTGGTCAGCCACACGGTCGAGCCAGTTTTGAAAGATGATTTTTGCCATGCTGAAGCCCTTGTCGTCAGACGCGTTCGATGATCGTCGCGGCCCCCATGCCAGAGGCAATGCAGAGTGTTGCAAGGCCTGTGGACTTGCCCGTGCGTTCTAGCTCGTCCAGCAGGGTGCCAATGATGATTGCACCTGTCGCACCAAGAGGGTGGCCCATGGCGATGGACCCGCCGTTCACGTTCACGACGGCCGGGTCAACGTTGAAGCGTTGCATGAAACGTAAAACGACAGAGGCAAAAGCTTCGTTAACTTCAAACAAATCAATGTCGGAGATCGACATGCCCGAGTCCGCAAGAATCTTTTCCGTGACGGGAACCGGGCCAGTCAGCATGATCGTGGGATCGGTGCCGATCTTTGCGGTGGCGCGGATCACGGCACGGGGCTTCAGACCCATTGCCTCGCCCCATTCTTTGGACCCGATCAAGATGCCAGCAGAACCGTCCACGATGCCGGAAGAGTTTCCCGCGTGGTGGATGTGGTTGATCCGCTCTAGGTGCGGATATTTCATCAGTGCGACCTTGTCGAATCCGGGCATCGTCTCGCCCATATCCTTGAAGGATGCCTTCAGTGCGCCAAGGCTTTGCATGTCAGTGCCGGGGCGCATGTATTCATCGTGATCCAGGATCGACAGGCCGTTCTGGTCGCGCACTGTGACAATGGATTTGGCGAAACGGTTGTCATCCCACGCGGCCTTGGCACGCTTTTGAGATTCCACAGCCAGCGCATCGGCCTGATCACGAGAAAACCCGTATTCCGTGGCGATGATATCGGCGGAAATGCCTTGTGGTACGAAATAGGTGTCCATCGCGATCGACGGATCAACCGCGATTGCCGCGCCGTCGCTGCCCATCGCAACGCGGCCCATCATTTCGACGCCGCCAGCGATATAGGCTTGGCCGGCCCCACCACGGATCTGGTTGGCAGCAAGGTTTACAGCCTCCATGCCCGATGCGCAAAAGCGGTTGATCGCAAGACCGGGGATTGATTGGTCGAGGTCGGATGCCAATACCGCTGTCCGCGCAAGGCAACCGCCCTGTTCGCCGACTTGGGTGACATTGCCCCAGATCACGTCCTCGACGGCGTGACCTTCAAGGTTGTTGCGCTCTTTCAGCGCATTCAGAACGCCAGCGGATAGGCGTGCGCTAGTGACCTCGTGCAGGGCGCCGTCTTTGCGGCCCTTTCCGCGTGGAGTGCGGACAGCGTCATAGATATAGGCTTCGGTCATTTTGGGTCCTTTCCGTCAAGCAGCAGGCAAAGAGCGCTGCATCAGATCATAGGGGTGTTTCCAGCCGGGTGTCGCCGCGATGCGGTCCAGCCAAGCGTCAACATTGGGGAATTCTTTGCGGTCGAAACCGAAGGGTTCCGTATAGAATAGGTACCCGCAGCAGGCGATGTCTGCGATGGTCAGCTCTTCTGTGGCCAGCCAGTCGCGCCCCTCTAGGTGGGTGTCCATGACCTTCAGCGCGGACTTTAGGCGCATCAGTAAAAAGGCGTTAACCTCTGTGCTGCGCTTTTCCTCGGGCAGAAAGTTCGTGTTGAACCGCAGGGGGCCCGCCACGCCGCTGACCTTATGGTTGTCGAAGAACATCCAGCGTAGCACTTCACGCCGTTGGTCGGCGCTTTTGCCGCCCAACTTGGACGTCTTCGATGTAATGTAATCCTGAATGACCGCCGACTGGGTAATGACCAAATCGCCATCCACCATGACAGGAATTTCGCCCATCACGTTGAGTGCGCGGAATTCAGGCGTGCGCGTTGCGCCGTGAAAGAAGTCGACGAAAACCGGCTCCCACTCGACGCCTGCCAGCGTCATCGTCAGCGCAGCCTTATAGGCGTTTCCGCTTTCGCCGAAGCAGTGCAGCTTGATCGTCATGTCTCGCCTCCATTGTGATGAATCGCCCGGTTGGGCTGTTGATTTTTGAGTATTTGAGGAAAAGGCGTGGGCGAACCCTGCGCCATTCCATCTGCCGTTAACCTTGAAGATCTAACCCGTCGTGGCGGTACAAGCTGGAGAGCCGATGACCGTAAAATCGAGGAACCGGTCTGTGGTGCTATGCCCCATTTAAGGTGTTGGAGAACGCTTTGCCGATTGGGCCCGATCGCCCGATTTCCGTTCTTTAAGAAATGCTCCCGCCGGAGGATTTTAAGCCCTCTGACATCGTGCCCTCACTTCTTGCGCGCCTCCAGCTCGGAATTGAACAGCCGCAACCGATGCCCAAAGGTATCGTGATCCAGAATGCTGTCGAAATTTTCGAACAGGAAGGACAAAGCCTCGCCTTCGTCCAATCCGGCCTCTCGCGCGAATTTTTTTAATCTGCGGTAGCCGTCCTCGGTCATGGCGACCGGGAAACGGCGGGTCAAGCGCAGGCGTTTGGGCATGGGGCGGTCCTCCTTGGCGGCAGGGTAGGGCGGGGCGTGCCCCGCCGCCACCTCAAAAGTTCGCAGCCTCCAGCGCCATGACCGTATCCGCCCCGGTGTTGATCCGGGCCAGATGTAATGCTGTCGCAGGCAATTGGCGGGCCATGTAATAGCGGCCAGTGGCGACCTTGGTTTCGTAGAACGCCGTATCGGACGCGCCGCTCTCTAATGCTTCCATCGCGGCTTTGCCCATGCGAGCCCACATGTAACCAAGGCAGACGTGACCCATCAGATGCATAAAGTCGTAGGAGCCGGACAGTGCGTTGTTCGGGTTTTTCATAGAGCCCATGAAATACATCGCTGCCGCCTGCATGTCCTTACTTGCTGCTTTCAGTGGATCAAGAAAGTCTTTCTTAAGCGCTTCATTGCCTTCGTTTTCTTTGATGAAGGTTTTCACCATCTCGAAGAAGCCCATGAGGTGCTTGCCGCCGTCAATTGCCAGCTTGCGACCCACGAGATCTAGCGCCTGCACACCATTGGCACCTTCATAGATCATAGCGATCCGGGCGTCGCGGGCGAATTGCGACATGCCCCATTCTTCAATATAGCCGTGACCGCCATAAACCTGTTGCGCGGCGACCGCGTATTCAAACCCTTTGTCGGTCAAGAAACCTTTAATGACTGGGGTCATCAATGACACGAGGCCTTCAGCATCCTTGTCACCCGTCTTGTGGCCGCGATCCAGCAGCATGGCGCCCCAGAATGTGAATGCGCGCGCGCCTTCATTGAAGGATTTTTGATCCATCAGGTTACGGCGGATGTCCGGGTGCACGATCAGCGGGTCTGCCGGGCCATCGGGGTTCTGCGTGCCGGTGACGGCACGACCCTGCAGGCGGTCGTTAGCATAAGCCACAGCATTTTGATAAGCGACCTCTGACTGAGAGTAGCCTTGCAGGCCAACGCCCAGTCGCGCTTCGTTCATCATGACGAACATGGCGCGCATGCCCTTGTGCTCTTCGCCGATCAGGTACCCTGTCGCCTCGTCGTAGTTCATGACGCAAGTCGAGTTGCCGTGGATACCCATCTTTTCTTCGATCTTGCCGACCGATACGCCATTGCGATCACCCAAAGTGCCATCGTCCTTGACGATGAACTTGGGCACGATGAACAGGCTGACGCCTTTGATGCCATCGGGGCCGCCGGGAATTTTCGCCAGCACGAGGTGGATGATGTTGTCGGCCATGTCGTGGTCACCGGCCGAAATGAAGATCTTCTGGCCCGTTACCTGATAGGATCCGTCATCTTGCGGCACGGCCTTCGTCCGCATCAGGCCAAGATCGGTACCGCAATGCGGTTCGGTCAGGTTCATCGTGCCGGTCCATTCGCATGATGCGAGTTTTGGCAGGAACATGTCCTTCTGCGCCTCTGACCCGTGGGCGAGGATCGCGGAATAGGCACCGTGGGTCAGGCCCTGATACATGTTGAAGGCCATGTTGGCGCTGACCATCGGTTCGTTCGCTGCCGTGTGCATGACGTAGGGCAGGCCTTGGCCGCCATACTTTTCGTCAGCGTCCAGAGCCGTCCAGCCGCCTTCGCGGACCTGATCGAATGCTGCTTTGAACCCGGTAGGGGTGCGAACGATACCGTTTTCCAGATGGCAACCTTCAACGTCACCTACAGCGTTGAGGGGCGAAAGCACGTTGGCCGACAGCTTGCCGACCTCTTCCAGCACGGCCGCCGTGAAATCACGGTCGAGGTCGCTGAAGCCGGGAATGTCCTGTTCGGACACTTTCAGCAGGTCGTGTAAGACGAACTGATAATCCTTGAGCGGTGCGGTGTAGCTCGGCATTAGTCTCTCTCCCTCGGGTCTGTTGTGGTGGGTTCAGGCGGCGCTATGCGTCTGACCCGCGATCTCTTTCAGTTTGTCGGCGCCCCATTTCATCTGGGCTTTCAATTCGTTGATGGCCTCGTCGAGTTCGGCCTTCTGCGCTTCCATGTCGGCAAGGTGCTTTTCAGCCAATGCATAGGTCTGGGACAACTGCGTCATTTGGCCGTCGCCCATGGCATACAGGTCCAGAAGTTGACGAATCTCTTCAAGGCTGAAGCCAAAGCGCTTGCCGCGCAGGATCAGCTTTAGCCGCGCCCGGTCAGACCGGGTGAATAGGCGGCGCTGACCTTCACGGATCGGGAACAGCAGTTCCTTTGCTTCGTAAAAGCGAAGGGTGCGGGGGGTAACGTCAAAGGCGTCACACATCTCGCGGATATTCTTTGTCTCAACCGGCATCAAATCTCTCCACGTCTGGCGGGTATGACCGTCAGATCGTCGCTTCAATCGAACCTTACAATAATCGTTGACGTTAACGTAAACGTGACGTGGCGTCAGAATCGTCGTGACGAAAGGTCACGCAAGTTAACCCAGCGTAATGCGCAATTTTATGAGGCGACGTTAGGTGATTGAGGCGGCGGTTTCATCCCGAAGGCGTTGAAGCTCTGCCATTGTCTCGTCGAGTTGGCGACGCTGTTCGACCAATTCCAGCATCTGCCGGTCGGCGAGGGCGATCCAAGCCTGCATCTGCGGGGTGGTGCCTTCTTTTTCATAGATCAGCAACCATTGGCGGATGTCTTCCAGCGCAAAACCAAAGCGGCGCCCCCGCATGATCAGCGTCATGCGCGCTTGTTCACGCGCGCCGTAGAATCGCGCGCGGCCTTCGCGGTCTGGCGTCAAAAGCTCAATATATTCATAATAGCGCAAGGTGCGCGGGGTCACGTCGAAACGTGCGCACATCTCTTTGAACGATAAGCGGCTATCATGCATCAGGCATCCTCCATGGAGCTTATACCTAGCGCCGCTGCGCAATATGGGCAAACAATCAGTTCATGAAGCCGGGAGCGAAAAAGTAGAAGCCGTAAGCCATGATCACAGCTGGGACCGAAGAATAGAGTGTCGCGCGCACCGCAGCTTTTGGATCAAGCGCAATAGCCGGAAACAGCGCGTCCCCGTCGTTCGATATTGCATTGCCCATCAAGGTAGCGAATGGCACCAGCCCGCCGACATAAAGGGTCGCCACTAACACCTGCGGCCCGCAACCAGGGATAAGGCCAACTAAAACGCCCATCAGTGGCAAAAGCGGTCCAACGGACTTGAACATCGCCTCTAGATCGAAACCGCCAAACGCCACGACATAGTCGTATGCAAGATAGGCGCCGATCACCCAGACAGAGATAAAGGCAGTTTCCTCTGCCATGCGCGTTACGGGGCTGTCGTTGAAGTTGGTCATCGCTTGCAGGCGTGAGGTTGACCAGACGAATAGTCCGACCGCTGTGCCCCCAAGGCCGACAAAGGGTAGGATCGGGCCATAAATCGCCGCGACGTCCGCACCGGTCAGTTGCGTTACCCCGATGATCAAGCCGGGTAGAGCGAAAATCGCAAAAGCAACATCCTTAGCCCGGGTGCGTCCAATCAGCGGGGCCAGTTCGCATGATCCTGCACCGCTAGGTTTCTGCTTTTCGCCGGGCAGGGCGTCGACGATCCACCCCGACAAAATGCCAACCGCAAATGACAATGGCAGCACTACAAGCGCCGCATCTGGTCGAGTGGCGATTAAAAGGAACGCAGCGTCACCCATTGTAGCCGTCAGGGTCGCCACAACCGCGCCGAAGCCAACATGACCCGAGCTGTAGGCAGCGACTACGACGACAGCACCACCGCAGCCGGGCGTCGCACCCAGTAGGGCGGCCATCGGCACCTGCCAGCCCTTTGCGTTCTGAAGCGAGGTGCCAATGTTGAAGTTGAACAGCCTCTCGGCGCCGTAGAACAAGATCAACGTTGCTGCGACGAAGCCAGAGACCTGCACGAAGGCGTCTGTCATCAAACCACGGGTGAGTTCGCCTAGCTGGCCGGGGACCACGGCGAGGGCCAGCAAGACCAACGCGACCGCTAGCCGCCGGGGGCGGACCATGCCAAAGCGTGGGGCTGGGGGTGTCAGCGTGGTGGTGGCTGTCATTGCGAGTTCCAGTTGCGAATTATTCTCAATCTTAAACATAGGGCTTGCACGGCCTGTCGCAAGTGACAAGTTGCGCATCAAACGCAAAGGCCCCCAATGATGACAGATGCCCCGACACCGACACCGCCCGCCCTGCAGGCCGAGCAACAGGAAAACCGCCGGCTTAAGGTGGCGTCCCAGTTTATCGCGGCCATTCCACACGCCGCGGCTATGTCGATGAAAATGATCCAAGTCGGTGATGGCGAAGCCACGATCACCATGCCCTACGACGACCGCCTCGTCGGTGATCCGGACACAGGTGTGATTCACGGTGGCGCAGTTTCCGCCTTGATGGATACTTGTTGCGGGGCGGCCGTGATGGTGCATCCGGCAGCAGCGCTGGGAACAGCTACCATCGATCTGCGTATCGACTATATGCGGCCCGCCACGCCGGGGCAGGCGATCACGGCCAAGGCTACATGTTATCACGTTACCCGGTCTGTCGCCTTCGTGCGGGCGGTGGCGCTGGATGAAGATACAGACCGCCCTGTTGCCAGCGCGACGGGGGCATTTACAATCGAAAGACCCCGTAAACCAGAAGGATCCAAGGCATGAGCGTTCCCCCCAAGCGGGCACGTCCCGAGCCGGTTCAGGTTGTCAAGCAACGCCGCGACGCGACCTTACAGTCGCTGGTCCAAGGCGTACCCTACATCCAGTTCCTTGGAATCCAATTCGAACGCCACGGAGACGAGCTCACGGCGGTGCTACCCTACGCGGACGCTCATATCGGCAATCCAGCGATTCCGGCGTTGCACGGCGGGGTCACCGCAGCGTTCCTTGAAGTCGCTTCAATCATAGAGTTGAGTTGGGCGATGATCTGGGAGGACATGGAGGCCGGTGTCGAGGCTGGGCCACGCCGCCTGCCCAAAACGATCGACTTTAACGTTGACTACCTGCGGTCAGGCCTACCGCGGGATGCCTACGCGCGTGCGCGGGTGAACCGCAGCGGCCGCCGCTATGCATCCGTCCATGTCGAAGCGTGGCAGGACAATCGGTCGCGCCTGTTCGCGCAAGCGACGGGGCACTTTCTGATGCCGGTTCGTGAAGACTGACATGAACCTGACCCATCGCCGGGTGCTGCATATCGCGCTGCCGGTGGTGATTTCTAACGCGACGGTGCCAATACTTGGTGTCGTCGATACGGGTGTCGTGGGGCAGTTGGGGCTGGCGGCACCTATTGGGGCCGTCGGCATCGGCGCGATTATTCTTACGGCAATCTATTGGGTCTTTGGCTTTCTACGTATGGGCACCTCGGGGCTGACTGCGCAGGCGATCGGGGCCAACGATAAGCCAGAGGTCGCAGCGCTGTTGTCGCGGGCGCTGATTATCGGCGTGACAGCGGGTGCGGTGATCATCGCGGGTCAATCGCTGCTATTTGCTGGTGCCTTCGCGGTCTCTCCTGCAAGTCAGGAGGTCGAGAACCTTGCCCGCCAATACATGGCTATCCGTGTTTGGTCGGCGCCTGCTGCGATTGCTTTATACGGCATCACGGGATGGCTGATCGCCCAAGAGCGTACGGGGGCCGTTTTGGCGGTGCAGGTGCTGATGAACGGTGCGAATATAGGGTTGGACCTGTGGTTCGTGCTGGGGCTGGACTGGGGTGTACCAGGGGTGGCATGGGCCACTTTCATCGCAGAATGGTCTGGTCTGTTGCTAGGCCTGTGGCTGTGTCGCGCTGCCTTTCGCGTGCCCGCTTGGCGGGACTGGCCACGCGTTTTTGACCGGGCTCGACTGATCCGCATGGGCGTTGTGAACGGTGATATCCTGATCCGGTCAGTTCTGTTGCAGGCGATCTTCGTTAGTTTCCTATTTTGGGGTGCCGATTTCGGCGATGTCCAACTGGCCGCAAACCAGATTTTACTGCAGTTCCTTGAAGTCACCGCCTACGCACTTGACGGATTTGCCATCGCGGCAGAGGCGCTGGTGGGGCAGGCCCTTGGGCGGTACGACCGTCCCGCCTTACGGCGCGCGGCGCTACTGACAAGTGGTTGGGGCGCAGTCATCTGTGCTGCTTTAGCGATCGGGTTTGCGCTGTTCGGTGGGATGGTCATCGACATGATGACGACCGCGCCAGAGGTGCAGACTGCCGCTCGTCATTACTTGCCCTATATGGTCGCCGCTCCGATTGTGGGTGTGGCGGCTTGGATGCTGGATGGAATTTTTATCGGCGCGACCCGTACGACGGATATGCGGAACATGATGGTTGTTTCGACAGCCCTGTACTTTTTATCCGTCATTTCGCTGATGGCGATTTTTGGCAACCACGGCCTTTGGCTTGGCCTTTTGTTATCATTCATCCTGCGTGGCATCACGCTTGGTCTGCGCTATCCTGCCCTTGAACGCACAGCGGTCCTGCCTTCATTTCATTAGATTTGCTGCGCATGCGCTGGCGGTGGGGCAAAGCGCCCATCTTTGCTGACGTCGCGCACAACCTCTCGACTCTCGTCACACCCGGCGCGATAATCATAATATGTCCTTACCCCCCGGCTTCATCGACGAATTGCGCACCCGCCTGTCGCTGTCACAGGTCGTCGGGCGCAAGGTCATTTGGGATTCAAAAAAATCTAATCAGGGCAAAGGCGATATGTGGGCGCCGTGCCCATTCCATCAGGAAAAATCCGCCAGCTTTCACGTCGATGATCGCAAGGGTTTTTACTATTGCTTCGGCTGCCATGCGAAGGGTGACGCGATTTCCTTCGTGCGCGAGACTGAGAATGTCGAGTTCATGGATGCCATTCGCATTCTGGCGGGTGAGGCAGGTTTGCCGATGCCAGAACGCGATCCGCGCGCACAGGAAAAGGCCGATACCCGCACCGAATTGGCAGAGGTCATGGAGCAGGCCGTCCAGCATTTCCGGTTGAATCTGAACACCGGTGCCGCCGGTGCTGCCCGCGACTACCTTGAACGCCGCGGCCTTAGCAAAGAGGCGCAGGTGCGGTGGGATATTGGTTTTGCACCCGATAGCGGTGGCGTTCTGGCCGCGCTGACGGCGAAAGGCGTGCCGCAGAAAATGGTGATCGACGCAGGCCTTGCGGCGATCAGCGACCGTGGGGGCGCGCCCTACGACCGCTTCCGAGGCCGCATCATGTTCCCGATCCGCGACGCGCGCGGCCGCGCGATTGCCTTCGGTGGCCGTGCGATGGACCCGAACGCCAAGGCCAAATACTATAATTCGCCTGAAACCGACCTCTTTGACAAATCCCGCACGCTTTACAACGTTCAGAACGCGCGAGTCGCGGCGGGTAAAGGCATGCCGCTGGTTGTGGCCGAAGGTTACATGGACGTTATCGCGTTGGCTGAAGCAGGGTTCGAGGCTGCTGTCGCGCCACTTGGCACCGCCGTGACCGAACATCACCTGCACATGCTGTGGCGCATCTCTCCAGAGCCGATTATCGCGCTGGATGGTGATACCGCCGGACTGCGTGCTGCGATGCGTGTCGTCGATTTGGCGTTGCCGCTTTTGCAGGCCGGGCAATCGTTGCGCTTTGCGGTCATGCCGGGCGGTCAAGATCCCGACGACGTGCTGAAGCAGCAGGGTAAACAGGCGATGCAGGACATCCTTGATGCCGCCCTTCCCATGGTGCAGTTGCTGTGGCAGCGCGAAACGGAAGGTAAGGTTTTTGACAGCCCCGAACGCAAGGCGGCCCTTGACAAGACGCTGCGCGAAAAGATCAAACTGATCGCCGATCTTTCAATTCGTAGCCATTACGGCGAAGCGATCAAAGAGATGCGGTGGGACTTGTTCCGCACACGAAAGCCGCAGAACAAAGCATTCACTCCTCGCAAGGCAAGCGCCGCTTGGAACCCCAAGCAGCAACCATGGCAGCGCGATCTGTCACCGGTCGCCAGCAACAAGCGGTCAATCCTCGGGGCAGGGGCCGCGGATGAAAGTCACATGCGTGAAGCGGTTATTCTGGCTACGCTGATTGCCACGCCCGCCGTCCTGCCCGCATTTCTGGCCCCATTGGAACTGATGGCCTGCACCAATTCTGATCACGCGCGCCTGCGGGATGCGATTCTGCGCTGTGCCGATGATACGGACATGACATCCCACCTGCACAGTTGCGTCGGTGAAGAGGCCGTGGCCCGTATCCTGACGCAACGTGATGTGCGCCTGACATCTGGTCTGCGCAAGCCGGGAGATGTTGATTTCGCGCGCCGTTGTTTAGCCGAAAGCTTTGCCAAACTGACCGCTGCCCGCGCCCTGCCACGAGAGGTGTCTGAGGCGGTAGAAGACGTAGATGCCGCTGACGAAGGCTTAACGTGGCGTCTGGGTGAAGCGGTACGTGCCGTCGCGAAGTCCAGCCAGATCGGTGGAGAAGACAACGCCGAGATCGTAATTGCTGAAAACGGGTTCGGCATGGACAAGTCAGAGCGCGCCGCTCTTGATGCATTCCTGAGTGCTCTGACGATTGCAAAAACCAACCGCGACCCTAAGTAGGGCAAGTACCGACATGCTTGCGATCAGGCGCGATACGGGGCAAGTGCAACAGGGGGCAGAAAATCTGGTCCTTTCCGGTTGCGAATCGGACGCACAGAGCGTTGATTCGTTTAAACCGAATCACATGCTTGACTGATTCGCCCAGACGCACCGTCGCCCGATGACACGAGGAGCCCGACAGAATGGCCGCCAAAGATAACGACGACCGCAAGGACGATTCAGACGGCGACATCAGCCTCGACATGAGCCAGGCCGCCGTCAAGAAAATGATCCAAGACGCGCGCGAGCGTGGATACATTACCTATGACCAGCTGAACGCCGTCTTGCCGCCGGATCAGGTGTCTTCCGACCAGATTGAGGACGTCATGTCGATGCTCTCCGAGATGGGCATCCAAGTGACCGAGGAAGAAGAGTCCGAGGAAAGCGAAGATCCGCAGGGCGGGACCGACATCGCCACCGTTCAAGGCAGCCGCGATGTGGTGCTTGGTGGGGCAGAAGCCGAAAAGCTGGACCGCACTGACGACCCCGTCCGGATGTACCTACGCGAGATGGGCAGCGTTGAACTGCTGTCACGCGAAGGCGAAATCGCGATCGCCAAACGGATCGAAGCCGGCCGCAATACGATGATCCTCGGGCTTTGTGAAAGCCCGCTGACGTTTCAGGCAATTACGATCTGGCGCGACGAACTTCTGACAGAAGACATTCTTCTGCGTGACGTCATCGACCTTGAAACCACCTTTGGCAATCAACTCGGCGACGACGACACCGAAGAACCGGTCGTGACGACTGGGTCCGATACGTCGTCCAACGATAGCAGCGGCGGCGATGAACTTGACGCCGATGGCAATCCTATTGCTAAAGACGACGACGAGGACGACGACGAGCAGGCCAACATGAGCCTTGCCGCGATGGAGGCTGCGCTAAAGCCGCGCGTGCTGGAAACGTTGGAAATCATCGCCCGCGATTTTGGTAAGTTGTCGGAAATGCAGGACGCGCGGATGTCCGCGACCCTGAACGAAGATAGCAGTTTTTCCACCGGTGAAGAACAGACTTACCAGACGCTGCGGTCCGAGATTGTGGAAATGGTGAACTCGCTTCACCTGCACAACAACCGTATCGAAGCACTGATTGACCAGCTGTACGGCATCAACCGCCGCATCATGCAGATCGACTCTGCCATGGTGAAACTGGCCGACCAAGCCCGGATCAACCGTCGCGAATTCATCGACGCTTACCGCGGCCGCGAGCTTGATCCGAACTGGCTGGAAGATATCGGCGAAAAGTCCGGTCGTGGTTGGCAGGCGCTGATTGAACGCTCTACCGACAAAATCGAAGAGCTACGTGGTGACATGGCCCAAGTTGGCCAATACGTCGGCGTCGACATCACCGAATTCCGCCGCATCGTGTCGCAGGTCCAGAAGGGCGAAAAAGAAGCCCGTCAGGCCAAGAAAGAAATGGTCGAAGCAAACCTGCGCCTCGTCATCTCGATTGCCAAAAAATACACAAACCGTGGCCTGCAATTCCTTGATCTTATTCAGGAAGGCAACATCGGCCTGATGAAGGCCGTGGACAAGTTCGAATATCGCCGTGGTTACAAGTTCAGCACCTATGCGACGTGGTGGATTCGTCAGGCGATTACCCGGTCCATCGCGGATCAGGCGCGCACGATCCGTATCCCAGTCCACATGATCGAGACGATCAACAAGCTGGTGCGTACAGGCCGCCAGATGCTGCACGAGATCGGCCGCGAACCCACGCCCGAGGAACTGGCCGAAAAGCTCCAGATGCCCTTGGAAAAGGTGCGCAAGGTGA
>JAGXIQ010000026.1 GCA_024635625.1 Loktanella sp.
TGATAGGCGATCCATTCCAGCAGGAACGGCCCTTCGTTCTTGGTGGTGACGATGACCGTCCGCTGCCCTGTCATCGACGCCCCCAGCCTGCGCAATAAGGCTGCGCGACCAGATGGCCATTTTCCCGGTTGCGGACACGTTTTGAGCGGGAGACGTATTCCAGTGTGGCCTCAATCATGGCGTCAGGTTGCGCGCGGCGGCGCTATCGGATCGGTTCTGGCGTATAAGACGGCGGGGTGTCAATCTTGGGGGCAATATTGCATTCGATAGGGCCTAAGACTGAGATATTACAGGCATAGACCAAACCGGAACTGGGCCGCCCTATACTGCGCCTGCCTGCAGCGGCGCGTCCGACAGATAGTGCTGCAACAGGTCCATCACGTCGACCTTCGCCCCTAGCCGTGCGGCCAACAAAAAGATGCCACCAAATTTGCGTTGCAACAACAGCACATCAATCGGCAGGGGTGGCGGGACGAAACCACCCTCTGCCAGCGCCAGGCCTTGGGCCTGAAGTCGCTGCGGTAGAGTCGTTTCAGCAAAGTCGATCCGAAGGGTGTCTTTGAGGGCGGCAAAGATCTGTCGGATGATCGCGATAACTTGCATGCGGTGGTTGCTATCCGTTTGCTGACCAATGAACCCGATGTCTTCCGCGATCTGCGTCAACAAGGCCACGTCATCATTTAGACCAGCGCGCATCAGACGACGATACTGAGATGCGATGACGGGATCGATATCGCGGGCGGCACCGAAATCGAGAAGGACGATCTGACCAGACTCTGGCTGATAGCGATAGTTTGCAAAATTCGGGTCGGTCTGCATGACACCAAACTCGAAAAGTTCCCGCAGCGTCAGCGCAATCAGGCGTTGGGCAATGCGGTCGCGTACCTCTTGTGGTTCGCTCATCGCGTCCTCGATCGGCCTGCCGGGGACATAGGTCATGGCAAGGATCTGTGCCGAGCTCCAGTCTGGATGCAAATCGGGCACGACGAAATGTGGCGTATCTTGCAACAGGGCGGCAAAGCGCTGCAATTGCTCGCCTTCGCGGACATAGTCGGTTTCGTCGTGAAGTTGCTTGCGGGCTTCTTCCAGATAGGGGGCAAGGTCCAAACCCTTTGGCAGCAGTCCCGACAGACGGATTAATGTGCCAACGTTCGCCACATCGCTGTCGATGCTTTGAGCGACGCCAGGATATTGCACCTTGATGGCCAAATCGCGTCCGTCCTTCAGTCGCACCCAGTGGACCTGTCCGATAGATGCGGCCGCGATAGGGCGCACGTCGAATTTCTGAAACTGCGCCAGCCAATTGGCAGGCCATTGGGTGTTTAGTACCTGCCGCAACTGCTGCGGCGGCATGAAGTGGGCATCATCACGCAGACGCGCCATAATCTGCGAAAGCTCTGGTGGCAGCGTGTCGCCCGTATCCATCGACACCAGTTGGCCAATCTTCATCGCGGCACCGCGCATCTTGGCTAGCTGATCCGCGACACGGCCTACGTTGCGCGGAGTCAGTAGCAAGTCCTTCAAGACCGGTCGCTGCCCGCGCCCCATCTGCGCCAAGCCATTCATCGCCATATTGCCAGCGACGCCAGCGGTCAGCGACCCAAGCTGCCCCAGACGCGCCAGCCGTCGGGCTGGCACTGCAACGGGTCGCGATCCTGTCAGCTTTTTGTCCATGCCGCAGCAGTTAGCGTCAGAGGGGTGCGATACAAGCTGTAGATGCCCAGATACGCCCATCCGCGACCCGACACCGCAGGCATTCAACTATTCAATCCAGTCAATCCGGCTACTTGCCCTTGCACGACCCTAGGTTTTCCGGTCGATACGGCCAAAACAGACCCGTTTGAGGAGGAACACATTATGGGACTAATTGGGATTTTCCTGTCGCTTGGGCTACTGATGTATCTCGCATATCGCGGCATCAACGTGCTGATCCTTGCACCACTTTTAGCACTTCTGGCCGCATTTCTGGCGGGTGGTATCCCGCTGCTGGCGACCTACACGCAAGTCTTCATGCCGGCTTTAGGTAGCTATCTGCTGAAATTCTTTCCGCTGTTCCTGCTAGGCGCAATCTTTGGGAAGCTGATGGCTGATTCAGGTGCGGCCCGGACCATCGCGGAATGGTTTATCGGGCGCGTGGGCACCAGTCAGTCCATCGCAGCCGTCGTGCTGGCCTGTGGTGTGCTGACATATGGTGGGGTATCCTTGTTCGTCGTGGCCTTCGCCGTCTACCCTATCGCGAACGACCTGTTCCAGCGATCTGATACGCCAAAGCGGCTGTTGCCAGCCGCATTGGCCCTAGGGTCCTTCACCTTTACGATGACAGCCTTTCCCGGCACTCCCGCAATCCAGAACGCAATACCAATGCCCTATTTTGGCACGACACCCTTCGCCGCACCGATCTTTGGTACGGCGGCAGGCCTTGGGATGATGATCTTTGGTATCATGTAGCTGAATAGACGCCGGGCGCGCGCAATTGTTGCGGGCGAGGGATACGGTGACCATGTCAGAACAGAGACCGACGCCGACGCCCCTGATCAGGCACAGCCGGGGATCGCAGTAGCGATCCTACCCGTGATCTGCGTGATCGTCCTGAACGCGCTGTTCACCTACGTCATCATTCCGGGAATGGACGCCACCTATTTGGCAGAGGAGGGTTACGGTGGCGTCACGCTGAACGACGTCCGCGGGATTTGGGCGATCATCGCATCGCTCGTGATAGCGATCGCAGTATGTGCCGCGCTGAACTGGTCGCGTTTCAAGAACCCTATGGAAAGTTTCAACAAAGGTACGATGGGGTCGTTGTTGCCGGTCTTCAACACCGCGTCAGAAGTGGGATACGGGGCCGTCATCGCTTCGCTGCCGGCCTTTGCGGTCATCCGTGATGCGGTCCTTGGCCTTTCTTCCAATCCGCTGATCTCCTCTGCGGTCGCGACGAACGTGCTGGCGGGGATTACAGGATCGGCCTCTGGCGGCATGTCCATTACGCTGGAAACGCTGGGCGGTCGATTTATGCAGGACGCCCAGTCCGCCGGTATCGATCCAGAGATCATGCACCGCGTCGTGGCCCTGTCGTCCGGTGGTTTCGACGCCCTGCCCCATAATGGCGCGGTGATCACCTTGCTGGCGATTACCGGCCTGACCCACCGGAAAAGCTATGGCGACATATTCGTCGTCGCTGTTCTGATCCCATTCAGCATGACAGTCGCCGTCATCGTTGCAGCGTCAATCTAAAGCTTGATCCCCGCGCCGCACTTTGCACTGCGGGCGCGGGGGCGTACTTCGCTTATACGATGCCGCTGCTACCGGCCGCCACTGCCGGGCGCACTTTGGCGACACGGGCGCGATAGCCAGATGCCCGGTAGGCCACGAGCGGATCAATCGCACAGCCTTTTTCCAATCGCGCCATTGCAAGGATCGGCTCTACATCCGTGCGAAATGCGGTCTTTAGCGCTGACTGTGCCATCAAAGCGTCGTTCGCATCCTGCGCCCCAGCCAAACCTTTACGGTCAACAAGCAAAGCCTGCGCATAGGCACGCTGCACTTCCATCGCCGAGGACATCAGACTTTCGATCGGGTCGGTGACGTTGTGGCTTTGGTCAAGCATGTGCATTGGATTGAAACCGGGGGCCCCTTCGGCATCCACCAGCTCGTTAAAAACACGGAATAGGCGATAGGGGTCGATACTACCGGTATCCAGATCGTCGTCGCCGTACTTGCTGTCGTTAAAGTGAAATCCACCGAGCTTTTGTGCATGGACCAGACGCGCGACGATCATCTCTATGTTCACGTTTGGCGCGTGGTGGCCAAGGTCGACCAGGCAGAAGGCTTTGTCGCCCAGCGCATGCGCGATCATCAGGTTCGTGCCCCAATCTTGCACGACCGTGGAATAAAACGCTGGTTCGTACATTTTATGCTCGGTGAATAGTCGCCAGTCGTCGGGCAGGCCCGCATAGACCTGCGCTGTCGAGTCCAAGTAGCGGTCGAACTGGCGGGCGAAATTCACCTGACCCGGAAAGTTTGATCCGTCCCCGACCCAGATCGTCAGCGCCTTGGACCCTAGCTTTTCGCCGATCTCTATACATTCTAGGTTATGGTCGACCGCCTGCTGCTGCGTCGCAGCATCAGTATGGGACAATGATCCGAATTTGTAGCTGTGGGCCTGATCCGTCTGATCCTGAAACGTGTTAGAGTTCATGGCATCGAAGGTTAGGCCAACCTTTTCTGCCTTGGCGATCATGTCGGCAGGGTCTGCTTTGTCCCACGGGATATGCAATGACACCGATGGCGTGGCCCCGGTTAGCCGGTGGATCACACCGCAGTCGTCTAGTTTATCAAAGATGCCACGCGGTTCCCCCGCCCCCGGAAAGCGAGCAAACCGTGTACCGCCGGTACCAACACCCCACGACGGAACTGCGACGCCGTAAGCAGCAACCTTATCCTTCACGGTGTCAATTGCGATGCCGCGCCGGTCAAGACGTTCGCCCAGGCTATCGTAGTCAGCCCGCAGGTCGGACATTACCGTGGCGTTGCTGGCGTTGATGATGTCTTGGTCGATCATGGCGGTCTCCTCCCCCAAAATTCAGCGCGTAAAGGCCTGCACGTTGCCGGCGTCGACGTTAATGATGTTACCCGTCGATTTGGACGAAAGGTCTGAGGCAAGGAAATAGGCCGCTTCTGCGATATCTTCCGGCAGGACAGAACGTTTCAGCATGGATCGCTGGCGATACATCTCTTCCAGACCATCTTTGTCACGACCGTATGTGCTGGCACGCTGGTCCAGCCAATCACCGGACCAAATTTTGGACCCGCGCAAGACGGCGTCGGGATTCACGACATTGACGCGGATTCCGGCCTCTGCGCCTTCTAGCGCCAAACACCTTGCAAGGTGAATTTCAGACGCTTTGGCCGTGCAATAGGCCGCGGCATTGGGCGATGCGGCAAGGCCGTTCTTAGACGCGACGAAGACCACGGCACCGCCAATGTCCTGAGCGCGCATGACCTTGAATGCTTCGCGACTAACAAGGAAGTAACCCGTAGAAAGGATCGCCATGTTCTCGTTCCACATGGCAAGCGAGGTTTCCTCTACGGGGGCCGATGATGCGATGCCTGCGTTGGACACAAGGATATCGATGCCACCGAAGGCCACGGCCATGTCAGCGTAGGCTTGTGATACGGCATTTTCGTCGGTGACATTCATTACAACGCTGCGAACGACGTCGGCACTGAACTCCGATGACAGGCCCTTGACCGTATCGGCCAAGGCAGCCTCGTCGATATCGGCCAGCATCACGCAGGCCCCTTCGCGTAGATACCGCGCAGCAGTTGCCGACCCGATCCCCCCCGCACCGCCGGTTACGAGGGCCACGCGGCCTGCCAATGCCTTGGGTTGGGGCATGCGTTGCAGCTTGGCTTCTTCCAGAAGCCAATACTCGATGTCGAAGGCTTCCTGTTCTGGCAGGCCCTGGTAGGTACCTACGCCGTCCGCGCCACGCATTACGTTAATTGCGTTGACATAGAACTCGCCAGAGATGCGGGCCGTCGACTTATCCTTGGCAAATGTGATCATGCCGACGCCGGGAACCAGATAGACGACGGCGTTGGGGTCGCGCAGGGCCGGGCTGCCAGGGCGCTTGCAGCGATCATAGTAGGCTTTGTAGTCGTTGCGATAGGCGGCGACTGCGTCGGGCAAACCTTTCAAGGTCGCTCCCACATCCGGCTGTGCTGGATCGAAGGAGACGACCAATGGCCGGATTTTCGTACGTAGAAAGTGATCCGGGCACGACGTACCCAGCGCTGCAAGGCGGTCCATATCTTGTGCGTTCACGAATTCCAGCACCGCATCGCTGTCGTCGAAATGGCCAACCATGTGTTGCTGCCCAGAGACCATGCCACGGATCGCTGGCATCAGACGGGCGGCTGTGGCCTGACGGTCCAATTTGGGCAAGCTCGTATGTTTTGCGCCGCCGAAAGCGTTCTTGCCGGCTAACTTTTCGCCAAACCAATCCATCGCCTTTTGAATGATTTCTAGCGTTAAGGCGTAACAGGCCTTGGCGTCATCGTCCCACGTGAACAGCCCGTGGCTTTCCAGAACGACACCTTTGGCTGCCGGGTTCTTGTCGCAGAAATCACTCAGCCAAAGTCCCAGTTCGAATCCCGGCTTTTTCCACGGCAGCCAGCCGATTTCATCGCCGAAAATCTCTTGGGTCAACGCCTTGGAATTCACGCTGGCGGCAATCGCGATAATCGCGTCCGGGTGCATGTGATCGACATGATTGCGCGGCACATAGGCGTGCAGCGGCGTGTCGATGCTTGCGGCGCGGCTGTTTAGATTAAACGTCGCATGCGGCAAATAGGCGACCATCTCGTCCTCGTATTCGACCCCGCGATATAGACCCTTCAAGCTACGCAGTTTATCCATGTAAAGCGTAGCGAACCCGCCCATCTTGATGGAACCGACATCACCACCGGAACCTTTGACCCACAGCACCTCGACTTGCTGACCTGTCAGCGGATCGGCCTGCATGACCTTGCACGATGTGTTTCCGCCGCCGTAATTCGTGATTCGCTTATCCGACCCCAGAAGATTGGACCGATACAGCAGCAATTCAGGCTGGGTCATACCCTTGGCTGATGCGTCATCCCACTTGTTTTCAAGGCGCGGCTGCGCTGTCGCGTCGGTCATGCTGGAATCCCCCATTGGGCGTCACGCCCGGTATCAATTGGGCGGAACCCTGCGGTAGGTGCGGCGCCATGTCAATCATTAGCAATCACAATCAATCATGCTGCACCGCAGAATGATTGATTGTGAAAAATAATGATTGACGGAAGTTGGATTGAGTCGCAGTCTGACCGGCAACTTGTGGAGTGGACCCATGCACGAAAAAGAACGTCATCGCATCATCCTATCGTCCGTTCAGGACCGACCTGTGGTGACTGTGATAGACCTTTGCGGGCTGACCGGAGCGTCAGAGGCCACGATCCGCCGCGACATCGCCACCCTTCACATGCAAAAAAAGCTCCGTCGCGTGCGCGGCGGCGCCGAGGCACTGATGCCCCAAACCTTTACCGGCCTAGCAGGTCGCCCCTTTGCGCTGAACGAAACGATCAACATCGCGGCCAAGCAAGCGATTGCTAAGGCCGCTGTGGATTTGTGCGAGGACGGCGAGCCGATCATCATCAATGGCGGCACCACAACGTTCCAGATGGTGCATCCACTGGCAAGCAAACGGATGCAGGTTTTTACCAACAGCTTTCCGATTGCAGCACACCTGCTGAAGCATAGCAGGAACACCATCATGCTGTCGGGTGGCGCAATCTACCGCGAGCAAAACATCATTCTGTCGCCTTTTGACAACGACGTGACGCGGAATTTCTATGCCCGCCGCATGTTCATGGGCGCGCAAGGTCTTGGGCCGCTGGGGCTGATGGAGGCGGACCCGCTGCTTATTCAGGCCGAACAAAAGCTGATCGGTCAGGCGGACGAATTGATCGTGTTGGTCGACAGTTCCAAGTTCGCCAATCGGTCCAGCCTGCTGCTGTGCCCGCTGGACCGGATCGACACGGTGATTACCGACGACAAGATCACCGACCGGGCGGCGGCGATGCTGGAAAGCGCCGACGTTACGCTGATCGTCACGACACCGGGGGCTGCATCAGCGCAGGCCACGGCCACCTGAAACCGGGGTGGAGGCCCCGTCACATCATATCTGGGAGGATAGCATGCGTATTTTAAAGACATTGATTTCGGGGGCCGCGATGGCCGCCGCTTTGGTAGCCAGCCCGGCTATGGCGCAGGATAACGTCCGCATCGCGCTTGTCGTAAAAGCGCTGGGCATCGGCTTTTTCGAGGCTGCCAACAAAGGCGCCGAAGAAGCGGCGGCAGAGCTTGGCAACGTAGAGATCATCTATACCGGCCCGACTGATACCACTGCTGAAGGTCAGATTGAGGTGATCAACAGCTTGATCGCCCAGAATGTCGACGCCATCGCGATTTCCGCTAACGATACCGATGCGCTGGTCCCCGCCCTGAAAAAAGCCATGGATCGTGGAATTACCGTCATCTCTTGGGACTCCGGTGTGGCCCCCGAAGGCCGCCAGTTGCACCTGAACCCTTCGTCCAACCCACTGATTGGCAACATGATTGTTAAGCTTGCCGCCGACCACCTGCCCGAAGGCGGTGACGTCGCCGTGCTGTCGGCAACCACGACATCCACCAATCAGAACACCTGGATCGAGGAAATGACCAAGGTGCTACCGGACTATCCGGGTATCAACGTTGTTAGTACCGTCTATGGCGACGATCTGGCCGACAAGTCCTACCGCGAAGCGACCGGCCTGATGCAGACCTACCCCGACCTTAAGGCGATCATTGCCCCGACATCTGTCGGCATCGTGGCTGCCGCACAGGCCGTGGTAGATGCTGGCAAAGTCGGTCAAGTCAACGTGACAGGTCTAGGCCTGCCGTCGGAAATGGCGGGCGCAATCGAATCCGGTGCGTCGCAATCATTCGCGATTTGGAATCCGATCGATCTGGGCTACTCCGCCGCGATGTTAGCCTACGAGTTAAGCCAGAATGATGTGACAGTCGAACCCGGCGCTGAAATTCCGATGGGCCGCATGGGCAGTCTAACGCTTGACGACAACAACGAAGGTGCCATGGCCGATCCCTTCGTCTACGACGCGTCCAACATCGAAGAGTTCAAGTCGATCTTCTGATCCTTGACGGCCCCGGCGCAAATGCGTTGGGGCCATTCCTTTGTTGAAAGTCACCACCATGACAGACGTTCCGATCCTCGCTCTCGACAACATCACTAAGACCTTTCCCGGTGTCGTGGCCTTGGATAAAGTGCGGCTTGCCCTCTATCCGGGTCAGGTTACCGCCTTGATCGGAGAGAACGGGGCAGGAAAATCCACGGTGGTCAAAACTCTGACCGGCATCTACCAGCCAGACGGTGGGCAGATTTTAGTGAATGGTACGCCTGTTCATTTCGCGACGGCCCACGATGCTGCTGAAGCTGGCATCACTGCAATCCATCAAGAAACCGTACTGTTTGACGAGATGACAGTGGCCGAAAACATATTTATCGGCCACGCCCCGCGCACACGGTTCGGCCTGATTGACATGGCCCGGACGACCCGCGACGCCAAAGCCCTGCTGGAGAGTATCGGCGCGCCATTGCGTCCTGATACCAAACTGCGTGACCTTGGGATTGCGTCCAAGCACCTTGTCGCCATCGCCCGTGCCTTATCCATCGACGCCTGCGTGGTCATAATGGACGAACCCACCGCAGCGCTAAGCCAGAAGGAAATTGAGGAGCTTTATGCGCTGGTCGATCACCTGAAAGCGCAGGGGAAGGCGATATTATTTATCAGCCACAAGTTCGACGAGATTTTTCGCATCGCCGACCGCTACACAGTCTTCCGCGATGGCCAGTTTGTAGGCGACGGGATGATCGCAGACGTGGATCAGGACGCCTTGGTGCAGATGATGGTCGGTCGCGCTGTCGATCAAATCTTTCCGCCCCGCACCCACACGCCCGGTGAAGAATTGCTGAAAGTCGTGGGCTATAGCCACCCGACCGAATTCGCTGACGTCACATTCACACTGAAGCAAGGCGAAATTCTTGGATTCTACGGTCTTGTCGGGGCTGGACGGTCGGAATTTATGCAGGCGCTGTTTGGCATAACAAAGCCATCCAAGGGCGTCTGTCGCATTGATGGCAAGATCATCGTTATCCGTTCGCCCGCCGACGCCATCGCGGCCGGTATCGTTTACGTGCCAGAGGATCGCGGCAAGCAGGGTGCAATCACTGCCATGCCAATCTTTCAAAATGTTGCGCTACCCTCGCTTGGAAAGACGTCCCGCCACGGCTTTCTGCGCATGGCAGAAGAATTCTCGCTGGCGAGGGAGTATACTGAGAGGCTGGACCTGCGGGCCACGAGCCTAGATCAAGAGGTCGGAAATCTGTCGGGCGGCAACCAGCAGAAGGTCGTGATTGCGAAATGGCTGGCAACCCAACCGCGTGTCATCATCCTTGATGAGCCGACGAAGGGTATCGACATTGGGTCCAAGGCCGCTGTCCACAGTTTCATGGCAGAACTTGCCGCCGCTGGGCTAAGCGTCATCATGGTCAGTTCAGAAATACCCGAGGTGTTAGGTATGTCCGACCGCGTCATTGTGATGCGCGAGGGCCGGATGGTTGCCGAACTTGAAGGTACTAAGCTGACACCTGAAACCCTTGTCCGGCACGCTGCCGGGATCGAAAAGGCAGCGTGATGCTTCGCCATTTCCTGCGATCCCGCGAAGCAATCCTAACCGGCGCGCTGTTTTTCCTTTTGGCGCTGATTGCATTGCGCTTTCCGGCCTTTGTTGCCCCCAGAAACCTAGCGGCCGTTTTCAATGACACGGCCCCGTTGATCATCCTAGCACTTGGCCAGATGGTCGTTATCCTGACCCGCTGCATCGATCTGTCTGTAGCGGCGAACCTTGCCCTATGCGGCATGGTTGCGGCACTGATTAACGTCGCGGCCCCCGATCTGCCCGTGGTCGCCATCATTGCGATGGTCGTCATATTGGGCGCGCTATTGGGCGCCTTTAACGGCATTCTCGTCTGGAAGGTCGGCATCCCGCCAATCGTCGTCACGCTAGGCACCCTGACGATTTTTCGCGGCATCATATTTTTGATTTCTGACGGGAAATGGATCAATGCTCACGAAATGACAGAAGGCTTCAAGGCTTTGCCCCGCGCGGACATCCTTGGCATACCGATGCTATCTTGGTTTGCGATCCTGACTATCGCAGGCTTTGCGTTGCTGATCTCTCGTACTGCGCTGGGTCGTTCCTTTTTCGCCGTTGGCGGCAACCCTCACGCTGCTGTCTACACTGGAATCGACGTGGGCCGCACCCAGTTTGCCGCCTTCGTGCTGGCTGGCGCACTGGCGGGGCTGACAGGATATCTGTGGGTCGCCCGCTATGCCGTGGCCTATGTAGATATAGCCGGCGGGTTCGAATTGGACGTGATCGCCGCCTGTGTGATCGGCGGCATTTCTATTGCGGGCGGCATCGGGTCCGTTGGCGGGGCGGTGCTGGGGGCACTATTCCTTGGCGTCATCAAGAATGCGCTGCCCGTCGTGGATGTCTCTCCCTTTTGGCAGATGGCGATTTCCGGGGCAGCGATCATTGTCGCAGTTGTTCTAAACTCCAGATCGAACCGGCCAAAAGGCCGCCTGATCCTACGCGCAACAGAGGTCCGCCGATGACCGCAACACCCCTTGGCCGCCACCTGCCAGACAGATTGACCACGAGAACCAACCGCCTGATTCGCAGTTGGGAGTTGCTATTGTTGGCGATCGCCGTTGCGATTTTCATCTTCAACGCCATGGCATCACCCTACTTTCTGAACGTCTGGAACCTGTCTGACGCGACTTTCAACTTTACCGAAAAGGCGATGATCGCCTTCGCCATGGCCCTGCTGATCGTCGCAGGAGAGATCGATCTTTCCGTCGCAGCAATCATAGCACTTGCCTCTACGGCGATGGGCTGGGCACTGCAATTCGGGGTCGGAACGCCGGGGCTCGTTGGGATCGGGTTAGGCACGGGCCTGCTGTGCGGCGCCTTCAACGGCATATTGGTCACACGACTTGGCCTGCCGTCCATCGTTGTCACCATCGGCACCATGAGCTTGTTTCGCGGCATCAGTTATATCGTTTTGGGCGATCAAGCCTACCGGGGCTATCCCGATAGCTTTGCTTGGTTCGGGCAAGGCTATATTTGGTGGGTCTTCACAGTCGAGATCGCGATCTTCTCTATGCTTGCTGTCGCCTTTGGCATCCTGCTGCACCGAACCAACTTTGGCCGCGCCGTTTATGCCATCGGCAACAACCCAACGGCAGCGCTGTTCAGCGGTATCCGGGTAACGCGGGTCAAGTTCATCCTGTTCCTGCTGACGGGACTGATGTCCGGCCTCGCAGCGGTTTGCCTAACCTCGCGCCTTGGCTCGACCCGCCCCAGCATCGGATTGGGAATGGAGCTAGAGGTAGTCACCATGGTCGTTTTGGGTGGCGTCAATATTCTTGGTGGATCTGGCACCATTCCGGGGGTCGTGATTGCCGCCTTTGTTATGGGGTTAGTCACCTTCGGCCTTGGTCTGCTAAACGTGCCGGGAATCGTTATGTCGATCTTTATTGGTGCATTGCTGATCGGTGTCATTGCCCTACCACGCCTCTTTGCGATGGTACGAAAATGAGCGAGAAATACGCTTTTGCCATGCAACTTCTGCCAGGCTGCGAAGCGGAGTACAAAGCACGCCACAATGCAATCTGGCCAGAGTTGTCAGCCCTGCTGCGCGACGCGGGTGTCAGTGATTATTCAATCCACCTAAACCCTGACACTGGTGTTCTGTTCGCGGTGCTGTGGCGAACGCATGATCATGGCATGGACGCCTTGTCGCAGACACAGGTCATGAAACGTTGGTGGGCCTACATGGCTGATCTGATGGAGACGCGTGCCGATAATGCCCCCGCCATCACGCAACTGCGCACCGTCTTTCACATGCCATGACCATTCGCCATGTTGCCGTCATCGATATCGGAAAGACCAACGCCAAATTGGCCCTCGTCGATCTGCAAACACAGCTGGAAATCGCAGTTGTCACCCGCGCCAACACAGTATTGCCAGGCCCGCCCTACCCGCATTTCGATGAGGAAGGGCACTGGAAGTTTCTACTTCAAAATTTGACGGACTTCCAAAACACCCACGGGATCGATGCTATTTCGGTCACAACGCACGGGGCCTGCGCCGTCCTTCTTGACGCACAAGGCTCGCTCGCAACGCCAGTGCTGGATTACGAGTATCACGGACCTGACGACATGCGCGTCGCGTACGATATTATCAGACCGGCATTTGAATTGACTGGATCACCCGCCTTGCCGGGTGGTCTGAACCTTGGTGCGCAACTGCACTGGCTGTTTGCCAATGACCCCAGCCTTTATGCGCGGACAGCGCATATCGTCACCTACCCGCAATATTGGGGTTTTCGTCTGACCGGCCAAACAGCAACCGACATGACGTCGTTGGGATGCCATACCGACCTATGGTGCCCACAGGCGTCCTGCTTTTCCAGCCTTGTCGACGACCTGCGCATCCGCGACCGTATCGCCCTACCGCGCAAGGCCACGGACCGTTTGGGCCAACTGTCCCCCGCCCTAGCGGCACAAACCGGTCTGTCGCGACAAACGCCTGTCGCCTGTGGCATTCACGATTCCAATGCATCACTTTATCCGCACCTGATCAGCCGGCCGGCCCCTTTTTCAGTCGTATCAACGGGAACTTGGATCGTGGCTATGGGGGTCGCGGGTGATGACGTCGTACTCGATCCCGCGCGCGATACGCTGATCAACGTGGATGCGCGCGGTGCACCCGTTCGTTCTGCCCGACTGATGGGCGGACGGACTTATGATATCCTGACCAAAGGCGTCGATATCGCGCCATCAATCGCAGAGCAGGAGGCCGTTCTGCACGCGGGCACTATGCTGATACCTAGCGTCGTTCGCGGATCGGGGCCATTTCCCGACTCTGACGCCTACTGGATCGGGGAAGAGCCGCCTACAGGATCGCCCGCGCGCGCAGCCGCCATCGGCTTTCACCTTGCGCTGATGACGGCCTACAGCCTCTCGCTTATCGGGGCGCGGGGACCAACCGTCGTCGAAGGTGCATTTTCCCGCAATGCACCCTTTCTTAATATGCTTGCTGCGGCAACGGACAGACCCGTAATTGCGACTGCCTCCACCACCGGCACCAGCCTTGGTGCGGCTTTACTATTTTCCGACGGTGTCACAACCGCTGCACCGCCCAACGACCGAACAATCATGCCAGATCAAAGAAGTTTTTGGCAAAGCTATGCGAAAAGTTGGAAAACTGTCGTAACAAGCGGGCCATTGTAAAGATTGCAGACGGCAGCGTGAACGCTATCTCTTACGCGTCCGCGAAATACGGTTCAGCGCCCCTAACGTTTGATAGGGACGCTGAAAGTGAACACTTGAGTTGCGAATGCCTAACCTCGTCGGAATTATATTCCGCAGAGGCGGCGTTAATCTGCGCGTTTACCTGCCCCGGTCAGACGGGCAATGATGACGAAGAACAGCGGCACGAAGAGAACGCCAATAATCGTTGCAGACAGCGTACCACCCAACACACCTGCACCGATGGCTTGACGGCCGCCAGACCCCGCACCTGTGCTAAGCACAAGCGGCACAACCCCCAGCGAAAAGGCCATCGAGGTCATGATGATCGGGCGAAAGCGTTGACGCGCCGCCTCAACCGCGGCCTCAAAGACTGGCTTGCCAGCATCGACTTGTTCGCGGGCAAATTCGACGATCAGAATTGCGTTCTTACCCGTCAAACCGATCACGGTCAGCAGGCCAACCTGAAAGAAGACACCATTTTCGAACCCGCCCAGCCACGCGGCAATCAGGGTACCCAGCACACCGATCGGCATGGCGAGCATGACAGCAAACGGAATTGACCAGCTTTCGTAAAGTGCCGCGAGCGCAAGAAATACCGCCGCCAGCGAGAGAGCGTAGAGGAGGGGTGCCTGATTTCCGCTTTCCTGCTCTTCCAGCGAAAGGCCCGTCCAAGCCGCGCCGAATCCCGGGGGAAGGTGGGCCACCAGACGCTCGATCTCGGCGATTGCTTCACCCGTGCTGACGCCCGGCGCGGGCGATCCTTGGATCTGCATTGCAGAGACACCGTTGTAGCGGTTCACGCCCTGCGGTCCAAAAACCCACGAGGCATCCGCAAAGTTCGAAAACGGCACAAGCCCACCGCTCGCGTTGCGTACCCGCCATTTATCCAAGTCAGAAGGTGCAGCGCGCGACGATGCCTCGCCCTGAACGTAGACGCGCTTAATCCGGCCGCGATCGATGAAATCATTGACGTAGCGCCCCGCCCACGCCGTCGTCAGCAGGGTTCCTACATCAGCCGCGGACACACCCATCGCCCCAGCCTTGCGCCAGTCGATATCCAGATTGAACTGTGCTGCATCCTCCAGACCGCTGGGCCGTGCCGAAGCGATCAAAGGGCTCTGCGCCGCCATACCCAGCAATTGATTTCGCGCGGCCAACAACTCTTCGTGGCTTTGGCCGGCACGTGCCTGCAAGAAGAAATCGAAACCGGAAGCGTTACCAAGTTCGATCACCGATGGCGGCACGATGGGGAAAACCATGCCGTCCTGTATCTGACTAAAGGCACCAAAGGCGCGACCAGCCAGCGCCTGCACGCTTTGACCGGGTTCTGTCCGTTCTTCCCAGTCCTTCAGCCGCACGAATGCAAGCGCCTGGTTCTGACCTTGACCGCCAAAGCTAAAGCCGACGACACCAAAAACGGATTCAACGATGTCAGATTCCTGTTCCAGAAAGTAATTCTCGGCCTGCTTCAGGACCTCGAGTGTCCGTTCAGCAGTCGCACCTGTCGGCGTCTGGATAAGAGTGAACAGGATGCCTTGATCCTCTTCTGGCAGAAAGCCGCCGGGCGTGCGGATAAACAGAAACACCGTCGCGACGATGATTGCGATATAGATCAGACCCATGCGGAACGGGCGGCGTACGATCCAGCCCACGCTGGCGGCATAACCCGTAAGCGTCGCACCAAAGCCGGTATTGAACCATGCGAAGGGGCCGGATTTTTTCCCCTCTTTCTTCGGCTTCAGCAGCGTCGCACACAAGGCTGGCGTCAACGTCAGCGCCAGCACCACTGACAGCACCATGGCCGAAATGATGGTGATCGAAAATTGCTTATAGATCACCCCGGTCGACCCGGGAAAGAACGCCATTGGGACGAATACAGCCGTCAAAACGACCGCGATGCCGATCAACGCACCGGTGATCTCGTCCATGGATTTGCGCGTGGCCTCGAGCGGGGTAGCCCCCTCCTGTTCCATGATCCGTTCGACGTTTTCCACGACGACGATCGCATCGTCCACCAGCAGACCGATGGCCAACACCATGGCCAGCATTGTCAGCGAGTTGATTGAAAAGCCAAACATTGCCAAGACGCCGAAAGTACCCAGCAATACAACGGGAACAACCAGGGTCGGGATTAGTGTGGCCCGCAAGTTTTGCAGGAAAAGAAGCATGACCAAGAACACCAGTACGACAGCCTCGATCAGTGTTTTGACCACTTCCTCGATAGAGATCAGCACAAAGGGCGTCGTATCGTAGGGGATCACATAGCTGACGCCGTCGGGAAAGAACGCTGACATTTCCTCCAACCGCCCCTCGACCGCAGAGGCGGTATCCAGAGCGTTAGCGCCCGGCGCCAACGAGATCGCCATACCAGTAGAATTCGAGGTATTGTACCGCGAGATGGTCGAATAGTTTTCAGCGCCGATTTCGACGCGGGCAACATCATTCAAAAGCACTAAGCCACCGTTGGTTTCAGCCCGGATGACGATCTGGCGAAAATCCTCTGGTGTCCGCAAAAGTGACTGGGCAGTGATCGTGGCGTTTAATTGCTGACCGTCCAAGGACGGAAGCGCGCCAAAGGAACCGGCTGAAATTTGGGCGTTTTCCTCTGAGACGGCGGCTACGACATCCGAGGGTGTCAGATTGAACGCGGCGAGTTTCGCAGGGTCCAGCCAAATCCGCATTGCGTATTGCGCACCAAACACTTGCACGCTGCCAACGCCGTCAACGCGACTGATTTCATTCACCATGTTAGAAGACAGATAGTCAGACAGGTCAGTAGCGTTATAACTGCCGTCCTCTGAAATCAGTGCCACGACCATCAGAAATCCAGACGAGGATTTCTGCACCGTCACACCTTGGCGCTGCACTGCTTCGGGCAGCAGCGCGGTCGCCTGCGACAACTTATTCTGCACTTGAACCTGCGCAATGTCCGGGTCTGTGCCCGTCTCGAAGGTCAGGGTAATGCTGGCACCGCCGGCAGAGGATGAACTGGACGAAAAATAGCGCAGACCGTCCAAGCCGGTCATCTGCTGTTCGATCACTTGCGTGACGGTATTGGCTACCGTTTCGGCCGAGGCACCAGGATACACTGCGCGGATTGCCACAGAAGGCGATGCAATCTGAGGATATTGAGCAATTGGTAACGAGAGTATCGAAAGTATCCCAAGGCCCGAGATAAATAGCGCGATGACCCAAGCAAAGATCGGGCGGTCGATAAAAAAGCGGGCCATGGGAAGTCTTTCGAAACAGGGATCCGGAAAAGCGCTGCTAGCAATCAGAAACAGCGTGGGTCGCGTCGTGCGCCTAAATTATTCGGTGGCGGGCGTATCTGCTGCGGCATCGTCAGACGCACGTTCTTGGGGTGCGACGGTTGCCCCGGCTGCGGTCTTTTGCAGACCGGCCACGATCACACGATCGCCCGCCGCAAGACCCGTATCGACGACCCAATTCGCGCCCTGATCAGTTAGAATGTTTAAAACCTTGGACTGCACGACGTTGTCTTGACCTACAACAAGAGCGGTCGCCTCGCCGCGCTGGTCCCTGCTGACGGCTTCTTGCGGAACCAGAAAGACATCATCGATGGTACGAGTCGGCATTTCGACCTGAACGTACATTCCCGGCAGTAGCAGTTTGTCGGGATTGGCAAATTCCATCCGCAGCAGAACAACTCCAGTCTGTTCATCAACGCTCGGCTCTGCCGCTGTCATGCTACCGGTGTGCGCGAACGTGCTGCCGTCGGCCAATGTCAGTGTCACTGTCGGATCTGCGTTGTCCGTCTGGGCCGCTGCCTGTCCGCGCCGCCAGTCCAGCAGGTCGGCTGCAGATTGGGTCACGTTCACATAGACGGGATCAATATTGCGGATCACCGCCAAAGGTGTGGCCTGACTTGCGGTCACCAAAGCACCTGCGCTGGTCTGCGACAGGCCGATTTCGCCGGAAAGACGGGCGTGAATTGTTGTTCGATCCCGTTCGATCTGGGCGGCAGCGCGCTGTGCCTGCGCCGCTTGTAAGTTGGCTTCTGCGCTGGCCCGCGCGGCATCTGCGTCGTCCTTCGTCGCAGTGCTGGCGACGTTGCGCGATTGTAGTTCGTCCACCCGCGCCGCCGATTTCAGGGCGGCGTTCAACTGCGCCTGCGCCTGCGCTACGGCAGCGTCGGCCTGTGCCAAAGCAGCGTCATAACTGGCAGGATCAATCTGATACAGCGTGTCGCCCTCTGCAACTGGCGCACCTTCTGTGAATAATTGTTCCGTGATGATACCTGCCACCTGCGGTCGCACCTCGGCCATGGCAGAGGCCGCAACCCGCCCCGGCAGGGTGGTGGTCAGCGTTGCAGACTGCGGTTGCAGCGTAACAACGGTCACTGCCGCAGGCGGGCGGTCTTGCTGTGCCGCGACCGGATGGGACAATCCAACCAATGTCATTGCGAAAATCACAAGAGAGGTACGGTTGATACGTCTAGGCATGACAGGAAGCCTTTTAGTTCAATTATTTGGTCATCGAACTGTAAGTTGCCCGACAGAGGAAACGATACGGAAAGGCCATATAAAAGTGCCGTCCGCTATAGTTTCGGTGCCTATGCCTTAGTTCCGAGCATGTTGCCACGTATTAACACGCACATCAGCTGTGCGCGTGCGGTTGGATTGGATCAGTTTGCTACAATGATTGGGCAAGCCAGAGGACCAGTTAGTACAGCGGCGAATTTCGCAAACTATGGGTTAAGATAGCGAAAGAGGAAGCTGTCGGCGGTCTGTTGCAAAAACCCGCCTTCGCCACAAACGAACCGTGTGTATGATTTTGAGGCCAAGGCCCCCAGAGCGTTCAAGTAGAATCAAAAAGCGCCGATCTTTAGAAGGGAATAATCTTGACCGACGCTGGTTATTGCACTTGTTCTCATAGGTCTTTGACGAGGCGCAGCGCATCGTAGATTGCGGCATGCGTGTTGCGGGCCGAAACCGCGTCACCGATGCGAAACAGCTGATATAAGCCGTCCGGGGTCGTTTGAATCGCCTGCGGACGGCCCGCGATCAGCGCGTTATGGTCAACGGCACCGTCGTTAACAGAAGCCGGCCGAAGGGCATGGTAAAGGTCGTCGAGTGGCATCGTTCCGTAATTTAGCACGACCTGATCGTACTCTGCAAAAGTGACGCGGTCGGAATAATCGGTTCCGATGGTCGCGCGCAGTCTGTTTCCAAGCCGCTCTACCGCCAGCAAACGCCGGGTCACCGTAAACGTGACGTCGTCGTGTTGGAGCGCCTTCATATACGGCACGAGGTTCATCGCCATGACCTCTGGTGCAAAAGTGCGGTCTGGGGTCATAATCTCTACCCGCGCGCCAGCATGCAAGGCGACCTCGGCCGCCTGAAGGCCCGCATGATCGCCGGCCTCGTCGTAGATCAATACATCACCTACGCATTTCACGTCGCCCGAAAGAATGTCCCAGCTTGTCACAGCATCGGTTTGATCGTGTTTCGTTTCATAAAGCTGGGTGTGGGCCATGCCGCCAGTCGCCACGATCACAACATCGGGGGTCAGGGCCAAAACATCTTCTTCACTGGCGAAGGTGTTGAAGCGAAACGTGACCCCCAATTTTTCACATTGGGCCATACGCCAATCGACAACGCCCATCATCTCGGCGCGGCGTGGCGTGCGCGCTGTCAGACGAATTTGCCCACCGGCTGCATCGGCAGCCTCAAACACCGTAACATCATGGCCACGTTCGGCGGCGACGCGCGCGGCCTCTAGTCCCCCAGGTCCCGCGCCGATGACGACCACACGCCGGGGCGTATCGGCGCGCGCAATTTCATGCGGCATCGTTTCTTCACGACCTGTAGCGGCATTGTGAATACAAAGCGCCATACCGCCCTGATAAATCCGATCGAGGCAATAGTTCGCGCCGGTGCAAGGGCGGATGTCAGCTTCACGGCCTTCGATGATCTTTCTGACGATATGCGGATCGGCCATGTGCGCCCGTGTCATACCGACCATGTCGAGGTGGCCCTCAGCGATGGCATGCCGCGCCGTTGCCACATCCTGAATACGCGAGGCGTGAAACGTCGGCAAACCTGTCGCCCGACGAATATTGCCTGCGAAATCCAAATGCGGGGCGCTCCGCATGCCCGCGATGGGGATCATCGCGGTCATTGCAGGATCGGTATGGATGCGGCCACGGTTAACGTTAAAAAAATCGACCATGCCACTATCACGCAACATGATCGCGATTTCGATACCCTCGGCTGCGCTAATGCCACCCTTTTGCATCTCGTCCGCTGTGCCACGCACACCGACGATAAAATCGGGTCCAGTGCGTTTGCGGATCGCAGTCAGGACATCCAGCGTAAAGCGGACCCTGTTTTCCAGCGTATCGGCGCCGTAGGGACCGTGAAGCGTATTCGTCAGCGGTGACCAGAACGAATCCAGCAGATGCCCACCCGCATAAAGTTCTATCCCGTCCATGCCGCCAGCTTGCATACGCTGGGCGGCATCGGCGAAATCTTCGATGATGCGGGCGATGTCCCAGTCTTCCATTACTTTTGGAAAAGCGCGGTGCGCGGGTTCCCGGTGGGGACCCGGGCTGACGGCAGGTAACCAGTCACCTTTGTTCCAATTGGTGCGTCGTCCCAAGTGGGTCAGTTGGATCATAACCGCACAACCATGTTCATGGCACGCATCAGTCAATTCGCTGATCCACGGCACGACGTCGTCACGATAGGCCAGGATATTATTAAAGACTGGCGGGCTGTCACGACTGACAGCGGCAGACCCTGCGGTCATCGCAAGCGCAACACCGCCCTTGGCCCGTTCCGCATGGTAGGCGCGGTAACGACCCTTTGGCATCCCGTCCTCTGGATATGCCGGTTCATGGCTGGTCGTCATAATCCGGTTCTTCAGCGTCAGATGCTTCAACTGATAGGGCTGCAAAAGGGGATCGGATGTTGCGCCGTCTTTCATGGGTCTTTCCTAACAGTCGAGGACGATATCCGTCAGCGGGCGGCTGACGCAGGGTAGGATGAAGCCGCGATCAATCTCTCGCTGCCGGATGCCGCCTTCGTGGGCCATGGTGACTTCTCCGGCATGTTTGAAAGTCTTACAGGTGCCGCACATGCCGCGCGCGCAGGACGACGGCAGGGGTAGGCCAGCCGCTTTGATGGCGGCGAGGATCGTCGTTGTTTCAGCGCATTCGAACACCTTACCCGTGCGCGCGAAGGTCACGCTGCGGACCGGAGTGTCGGCGGCGGGTGTAATCTCGGATTCTGGTGACGAAAAATCAAAGCTTTCCTCGCCGTAGTGATCGGCCGGAACACCGGCGTCGCGGGCTGTGGCGCGTACCATTTCCATGAAAGGTTGCGGGCCACAGCACAGGACTGTGCGGTCCGCCATGTCAGTAATCAGGTTCGTCAGCAGATCACCTGTCGGTCGGGCCGCACCCGGCCCGCGCGTAGTTACTGGAATATAGGTCAACTGCGGCAGACGGCGCGCAAGCAAGGCGATGTCATCCGCAGCGATCATATCGGTATCCGTCGGCGCAACGTGCACCAAAACGGCGTCCAGCGCGATGCCACGATCCACCGCTGTGCGCAGAACCGACAGCATGGGCGTTACGCCGCTGCCCGCTGCAATCAAAGCGTACCGGGTGCCGGGCCAAGAGACCGGTCCGAACCGGCCAGACGGACCGAAAGCCATGATACTTGAACCGGGGATCAGCGTGTCGTGCAGATGCGCCGACCCGGCACCGTGCTGACGCTTGACCGTAATTTCAATCCCGCCATCGCGTGCGGCAGAGGAAGCAATGGTATAGCAACGTTCGACCACACCACCAGGTGTGTCGATCTGAAAGGTCATAAATTGCCCCGGATCATGTTCGATCCGGCTTTCGTCTGCTGGAGTCAGAAAGAACGTGCGCACATCTGGTGTTTCGTCCCAGACGCCTTTGCAGATCAAAGATGCCCAATGTTCTGGAGGAAAGCGACGGCGACGGCGGGCGCCCCAAGTGACTTGATCATTTTCGGTCATACGCCCTGTTCCACGGCGGTCATGCGATCGACATACCATGCTGCAAATTCGTCCAGCGCGCGTTCAGTAAACCGCGAATAGGGGCCCGGACGATACCCGGGGGAAAGTGCGCCTTGGTGCGCAAGCGCAACCAGATGCGCGTCCTCGGTGTTGGTCTGTTTCCAAACAGAGGTCAGGTTCTCAAGATCGTAGTCCTCGCCCTCGACAGCGTCTCGGTTTACCAGCCATTTCGTCCGCACCAACGTCCGGTTAGGCGCGATGGGGAAGGCTGTGAAAACAACGGCGTGATCCGCCATGACATGGTTCCAAGAGTTGATCCCCCACAGATGCATATCACCCATCCAAGGGCGATCGGTATCGCCAAGCGGCACAGTCACAGCGGCGCGTGTGTCAGGTGTCTGACTTTCGCCTAACCCTGCAATGATAAGACGTTGCGTGCGAAAGTTGGTCGGCCACCCAACGGTGTGCTCTACGGCCGCGTAAGGCAGATCTTCTTTGTCCCAGTGGACTCCGTAGCGCGCATAGGCATCCAACAGACCATTAGCCTCGGCCTTTTCAGTCTCGGTCAGGCCGTCGGGATCATAGCCAAAGTCAGCCGCGTGAAAAGACAGCGACAGTTGCGGATGGTTCGACGCGCAATGGTAGCATTCGCGGTTATTTTCCATCGTCAGCTTCCAGTTACCCTCTTCGATCATGTCCTGTTCAAAGGCGATCTTTGCATGACGCAAATCATAGGGGGCCAAACGCGGCTCCATCACTTGTTCAAGCTCTGTAATGTCGGCGGGCGGCGTGTCAGACAGACAGGCATACAAAATGCCCCCAACATCGCGTAGCGCCACAGGCTTCAGGTGGTGCAAGTCGCGGTCGAAATCGATCCCCATGTGCGGCGCACGGGCCAACGAGCCGTCCAGATCGTAAGTCCACTGATGATAAGGGCAAACGAGCTTGCCAACGACAGAACGGCCCGGCGGCACAAGCCGAGCGCCCCTGTGGGAGCACACGTTGTGAAAAGCCCGGAGTTGGTCGTCGTCGTCTCTCAAGATTAGGATTGATGCAGGACCGATATCCAGCGCGATGACGTCGCCCGCTTCTGCAACATCGCAGGCGACACCAACGGCAATCCAGTGGCGCGAGAATATCGCGGCACAGTCCGCGTCGAACGCCGCCTGCCCCGTGTAGAGCGCTGCGGGAAGAGTATGCCCCTCCTGCCGCGTGGCAAGAAGCGCGGCGATGGAAGCAGGCCCCGAACGTTCATCAAGCATGTCGCAATCCTCTGGTTCGATCCAGAATAGTGTTGCTTAGCTCCGCCAGACAATGGCAGAAAGATGACGCACATTCATTACTAAAAGTCATGAATTAACAGGTAATTTTTTCCCAAGTGCTTTCAAATTAAACGCATAGGATCAATTTAAGTAATGCATCGTTTGCGACGTTCGATCCCTTCTTTGACGGCACTGATCGCGTTCGAGGCTGCAGCGCGGCACGGCAATTTCACCCGCGCCGCAAGTGAACTGGGCGTAACTCAGGCCGCTGTCAGCCGACGCATCGGCGCATTGGAACAGGAAATTGGCCGTCAACTTTTTGATCGGCGCAATCGACGCGTCTTTCTTACCGAAGCCGGGCAACATCTGCATGCGACGGTCCGCACAGCCTTCGACAATCTGGCGGATACGGTCGACATTCTGCGCACCCCGGCGATCAAGCTAACGGTGGCCGTCTCTGTCGCCTTTGGACACTTTCGCCTATTGCCGCTGCTCGCGTCGTTTCGCGACGCAGAACCAGATATCGATCTGCGTGTGATTTCCGAGGATGCGTGGTCGGCCCCTGACGACCGCCAAATCGATTTGGCCGTTCGTTATGGAAAGCCTCCGTTCCGGGGGATGAAAGTGGTCGGGGCCATTAGGGAAACGATCGTACCCATCTGCGCACCCTGCATGGTGAACCGGTTGGGGCCGCTAACGCTTGCTGACTTGGCGCGCCGCACCGATATCCCGAAAATTGACAGCGCTTCGCCCGAACCAAGTTGGCTGAACTGGGCAGGTTGGTTCCAGCAGTTGGGGTGGCGCCACGGGTTTGACGGCGCGAAACTTCGCTTTAGCAGCTATAGCGATGCAGCCTACGCCGCCATGAATGGCGAGGGTGTCGCACTGGGATGGACGCACCTATTAGAGCGACCTTTGGCGGACGGTCGGTTGATGGCATTAGACTTGCCAAAACTTAGTCCGAAAGAAAGCCATTATATTTTGATACCTGCTGACCGACGACCAACACCTGCTGTGGAGGCATTCTCTCAGTGGCTTTCAGTACCCGTTCCGCCGGTCCGGTGATTTGAATTTACTGACTTCGGATCGAAATTCGTTGAAGCAGCGAAAGGCGCGCGCAGCCTGAATTAATGGCTGACCTATCGGCAAGCCTTTGCGATGAATGGTACGCGGGTCCCACCTACCATAAAGTCGCGGCGCCCCATTTACGGGAAGCCGCGTAACTTTATCAGCGATAGAGAATGACTGGAATTTTGACCGTCTGAATCATCGCCGTAGTTGTCGAACCGATGATCAGGCTTCGGATGCGGCTATGACCGTAGGCCCCCATGACGAGAAGATCAAAACCCTCGTCTGCAACCAACTTTTTCAGAACATTTTCAGGCTCGCCGGAAGCGATCCGTGCTGTTGCCGCAAGATTAGACGCACGAAGCGTTTTCACTGCATCGTCGGCGGCAGTCTGCGCACGGGTGCTGTCTTGTCCGATACACAGAACGCAAATTTCCAGCCCCTGAAACACCGGGCTTGAAGACATGCGATCAATGGCGACCTTTGCACTCGTGCTGCCATCATAGGCAACGAGGACCTTTGTAATCGGCTTAAACTCTCGTGAAGCCACGAAAACTGGCACTTTCGAACTGCGCACGATCCGTTCCAAATTTGAACCAAGGTGACCGGTGGCAAAATCCGCGCCCTCGCCCCGTTTTCCGATCGTAATTGCGCGGATGTCATCCTCGACCGTCCGCACGGCTTCTAAAAGGTCGCCTTTTCGTAGGCGCAGGTTCACGACAGGAACCCCGTCCTGTTCCAGTATGGCCTTTGCGTCCTCTAGAATTGCATGACCTTTCGCCTGCGCCAGCTTCGCACGCTGTGCGTCTAGCGAAGAAAGCTCTTCCAGCAGCGCCGTGCGGGCACCAAGACGCAAGGCACCTGACAGGTCGGTTGATGAAGTGCCCTCGCGACGGCCCAGCACATGCATCGCTTCGACCCCGGCATTCAGCTTTTGCGCAATCCAGGCGGTGTGATGACAAACGCTTTCGGAATAGGCCGAACCGTCCAGCAGTGTAAGTATCTTGTCCATGGAGTCCCTCCCCTAGTGTCCGCTCAACTGATCCATAGCGCCGGGCTTGTCATGAATGGCAAGCTTATCGACAATGGTTTCCGATGCTTCGTTCATGCCGACCAGCTGAACATCCGCGCCCTCGCGGCGAAATTTCAGGATCGCCATGTCCAGCGCCTGAACCGAACTGATGTCCCAAATATGGGCGCGACTGACATCAATGGTGACGCTATCGAGCGCCTCGCGGAAATCGAAAGCATCCGCGAAATCCTCGGCCGAGCCGTAGAACAGCTGCCCTTCAATCACATAGGTCCGCGCCCGTCCGTCCGCTGACAACGAAGACGAAATACGGAACAGCTGCGCAATCTTTCCTGCGAAGAAGATGCCAGACAACAACACGCCGACCAGAACACCAATTGCAAGATTGTGCGTGTAAACGACAGTAGCGACCGTCGCGAGCATGACGATAGAAGACGAGCGTGGATGAACCCGAAGCGCCTTGATCGAAGACCACGAGAAGGTACCGATGGACACCATGATCATGATTGCGACAAGCGCGGGCATCGGAATACGGGCGACTAGATCGCCCAGACCTACGACAAGGATCAGCAAAACGACACCTGCGGTGAAGGCCGAAAGTCGTCCGCGACCACCAGATTTAACGTTGATGATCGACTGACCGATCATCGCGCACCCCGCCATACCACCGATAAATCCCGTTGCGGTATTGGCGATTCCTTGTCCAATACACTCTTGGTCCCGGCTGGATTTCGTATCGGTCAGGTCATCGACAATGTTCTGTGTCATCAAGCTTTCCAATAGACCGACGACGGCGACGGCTAATGAATAAGGCAGAATGATCAGCAACGTGTCCAACGTCAGCGGCACTTGGGGAATTAGGAATATCGGCAGCGTATCGGGCAGCGCCCCCATGTCACCGACGGTCCGCACATCCCAGCCAGTTGCCACAACGACAACTGTCAAAACGACAATTGTAACAAGCGGAGATGGAACGGCTGTCGTCATACGTGGGAAAAGGTAGATGATCGCAAGACCAGCGGCGACAAGCGCGTAGGTCAGCCACGTGACACCGGGATTGCTCAAATCCAACTCTGGCAATTGCGCCATGAAGATCAGGATTGCCAGCGCATTTAGAAAGCCTGTCATAACTGACTTAGAAACATACCGCATAAAGCGCCCAAGCTTTAGCAAGCCCGCGCCAATTTGTAGAAGCCCCGCAAGAACAGTAGTCGCCAGAAGATACTGAAGTCCGTGATCCTTCACGAGGGTAACCATAAGAACGGCTGTTGCAGCCGTAGCAGCCGAAATCATGCCCGGCCGGCCGCCAACGAAGGCAATAAGAACCGCAATCGAGAAAGAAGCATAGAGCCCGATCTTAGGATCAACACCTGCGATGATTGAAAAGGCGATGGCCTCGGGAATCAGCGCCAAAGCGACAACAATACCGGCAAGCACATCGCCACGAATGTTACCGAACCATTGCTGTCGGTAGTCAGAAATTGATATCATAAATTATCCAATACCCTTTGTCGGATGGTCTTTCGCAAGACGGTCCGGCAGCGCATTTCATGCAAGATTTAAGGGTTATCCGGCGGATCAGCGGCCGGAAGAGCCACCCGGGTTCTCACCGGGTCCTAACGCTAATAATAGACCGTAAACATTATTTTGCTGAAATTCTCAAGGGCTAACGGTGACATTGTCCCCGCCCCTCACCCAGACGATTACCGCCCTGAGGCCTAGGCAGAACAAGTGGCAACGACCAATCCCATAGAAAGCCTCACATCTGATGGTTGGCGTCAAGGCGATCAGACCGGGTATTCGAAGCTGCACCAACATGGCTTTGCACTTGATGTCGTCTGACTTATGGTAATCTAGCCCTTCGCATAGAAGATCCGCAGATCTACAACACCGACCACTCAGGGGTATCCTGTATGTGGTCGCGTCCGAAAGTTAGCTTACTTCATTATAGCCGCAAAGGCTTATCCCTTTCGCTCCGGCAGACCGACATGTTGATGCGACAGAGAGTTTGATTGTGGTTTAAGGCGCGTGTGGGATTGATCTGGGGTCAATCTTGGGCGTTGCCTGTGCGTGCGGAATGCCGCTTTTCCTTTGAA
>JAGXIQ010000027.1 GCA_024635625.1 Loktanella sp.
AGTGTTGCGCCGTCAAAGTCCGAACGTAAGGCTATCCCTACACCCATGGTCAAATCCTCCCAGACCCACCACCATAGATTCAGACTTTGCCCGCTTTGGGAATCCTCCTCGAGAGTCAGGCTTCACGCCGGTTGGTATTAGTGCCAGCGCGTCACTTTTACCCGGCAAAAAACTGGTGTGTCACGTGCTAAAAGCGACAGCGTCTATCACAGCCGCCCTAAAAGGAATGAAGCAATAGACCAGATCAGCGCGGCTGCAAAAGTAGCCTAAATCGCCGCGACGATCGCCGTCAGCGCAAGTATAACGGTGCAAAGCCAGCCGATGCCATAGGCCAGCGACCGCATGGGTTGGTTTTCCGTGCCGATATGCACGACGGCCATCGCGATACGCGCTAGCCAAAAGACGACACACAGCACGTTCACCAGCAGCGGCAGCGCCCCGGTCAGAACAGCCGCCATCGTGGCCGCCAAAAACGGCCCCGAGGTTTCAAGCGCGTTCTGAAACGCTCGGTGCGCGCGGTAAACCGGGTTGGCATAGTTCCGCTTGGGCGCCCCGCAAGCGCACAGATCCGCATCCGTGCGTCCGCGCAGCGACAATCCCGACAAAACCATCATCGTCAGCGCCCACAGCACCACGACAATCAGCGCAGGGTGATAGGCGGCAAAGGCGTCCATGATCATTCTGCCGCGATCGGGGAACGTTTGTGGCGAATGCGGTCTTCGATCTCTCCGCGGAAGTTGCGGATCAGACCTTGGATCGGCCAAGCGGCCGCGTCGCCAAGGGCGCAGATTGTGTGACCTTCGACCTGCTTGGTCACGTCCAGCAGCATGTCGATTTCGTCGACGGATGCGTTGCCCGTCACCAGACGTTCCATCACGCGCATCATCCAGCCGGTACCTTCGCGGCAAGGCGTACACTGGCCGCAGGATTCGTGCTTATAGAACTTGGACAGCCGCCAGATCGCTTTGATCATGTCGGTCGATTGGTCCATCACGATGACCGCCGCCGTGCCCAGACCGGACCGCTGTTCGCGCAGCCAGTCAAAGTCCATGATCGCGTCTTCCATCTGCTCTGCCGTCAGGCAGGGCACAGAGGATCCGCCGGGGATCACGGCCTTCAGGTTCTTCCAGCCGCCACGGATGCCGCCGCAATGCTTGTCGATCAACTCCTTGAACGGGATCGACATTTCTTCTTCGACAACGCAAGGGTTGTTGACGTGGCCAGAGATCGCAAACAGCTTAGTGCCCGCGTTGTTCGGACGGCCCATGCCTGCGAACCAAGCGCCACCACGGCGCAGTATCGTCGGCACAACAGCAATGGATTCGACGTTGTTCACCGTCGTCGGGCAGCCATACAGACCCGCACCCGCCGGGAATGGCGGCTTCATGCGCGGCATCCCCTTCTTGCCCTCAAGGCTTTCCAGCAGCGCGGTTTCTTCGCCGCAAATATAGGCGCCGGCACCGTGGGCGACATAAATGTCGAAATCCCAGCCGGAACCGCAGGCGTTCTTGCCAACCAGACCGGCATCATATGCCTCGTCGATGGCGTTCTGCAGTGCTTCTTTTTCGCGGATGTATTCGCCACGGATATAGATGTAGCAGGCGTGCGCCTGCATCGCGAAGCTGGCGATCAGGCAACCCTCGATCAGGGTATGCGGATCGTGGCGCATGATTTCGCGGTCTTTGCAGGTGCCAGGCTCTGATTCGTCAGCGTTCACCACCAAATAGGACGGGCGACCGTCCGATTCTTTGGGCATGAAGGACCATTTCAGACCTGTCGGGAAACCCGCACCACCCCGGCCGCGCAAGCCAGAGGCCTTCATCTCGTCGACGATCCAGCCAGCACCTTTGCCCAGAATGTCCTTGGTCCCGTCCCAGTGCCCACGCGCCTGTGCGCCCTTCAATGAACGGTCATGCATCCCGTAAAGGTTTGTAAAGATGCGGTCCTGGTCTTTCAGCATTGGATCATCCCTTGAAAGCTGGGGCGGGGGTCGGACCCCCTAATGGATCGGGGCGCCACAGCGCACCGCTATTGTCTGGTCTTCTGCCAGATTTTCAGGGTGACAACCAGTGACCAAATGAACGCGGCCATGGACACAAGGTACATCAAAATCTCGTATTTTGGCGCCAGACCCATCTGCGCCACGATCCAAGGCGCCAACATCGCCAGCACACCGGCGGCGGCAATGACGACAGCGGCAATGCGCCCCTGCCGTGTCGTATCGTCATCGTGTCCATTTGCCATGATTTAGTACACGCTACCCTTATCGACTTTTTGTTAAAAATCCGTTTCGCCGCCTGCGGCAAGCACCTTGGCCTGCGCGATCCAATCGTTACGGCTAACGCGTCCACGGAAACCCCGTAGGTTGGCATCCATATAAGCGACTTCTGCTGCGGACCAACCCGCAATTTGGTCAAAGTGATAAATGCCCATCTCGTGAAGGGAATCCTCTAGCTTTGGTCCGACGCCCTTGATCTGCTTAAGGTTATCCGGCCCACCCTCGCGCGGGGCGCTCATCATTTTGGGTTGTTCCTGCGGCCCTGTCGCCGCGTCTGGCACGGCGTCCACCTCAGAGTTACCTTTGGCCTCTGGATGTGCTTCTAGTGTTGTGTCCGCCATCGGCATGGCCTGCACCACTGTCGCATCACCCTGATATTTCCACGTCCCTTTGCGCGTCGCCAATTCCTCTTGCCCTGCCAGCCGCGTAGAGGGTCTTACTGTGCCGGCTGACGTATTGGACCCGCTTTTCTCAGGTTGAGACGTCACATCATACGCCTGTACCGGTGTTTCGGTAACGAGTGGCTGATCCGTCGGCTTTGCATCGGATTTGGCAGTATCCATTGGCTGCGCCTGAGCGGTGACAGGCGTCTCTGCCTCAGATGCGGCAGGAGCCTGCGTTTGGGTCTGGGGTTCCGGTTTGTCATGTCCACCAGCGGACGTGGCCAAGGGTTTTGCGGGTGCAACATCATTCCCCTTGGGGTGGGCTTTCGGATCTCTCCACCCGAACCACAATGCGATCGCCACAACCAGCGCTACGATCAACGCGACAAGGCCCGCGCCGCCCAATCCGAAGTTATAGACGACATAGGCCACAGCGCCGCCGATAAAACCGAAGACGGCGGCGATCAAGAGAATGCCCTGTTCCTTGGGTGCGGTATCTTTCATCTGTCCCTCCCTGAAGCAGCCCACGCAGGGCCCTGCATCATATTGCGTTCAGACAGCCCCTGCATAGCAGGGACAGCCCCCCAAAGCGGATGTTAACGCAATTGCGACAGGTCACAAAGAATTTCGCGAAAGGTTCGGACTTTATCCGGCTATCAAGGCCTTAGCCTGTGCAACCCAGTCTTCACGCACGATCCGACCTTTAAATTTAAGACGGCTGTCGACCCATGCGATCTGTTCGGGTGTCCAGTTCGCCATTTGGTCGAAATGGTAAAAGCCCAACTCGTTAAGAGTCGTTTCAATGCGAGGACCGATGCCATTAATCCGCTTCAGATCGTCGGCCACACCATCGCGCGGCGCGGTCAGTGTAACTGGTGCGACCTCTTCGATTGGGGCCTCTTCACCGGTCTTGACACCCGGCGTTGTCGTGCCGCTTTCGGCACGCGCTGGCGACTTGGCCGTGGGGGACACGCTTCCCTCTTCAGGCTTACCGGTCCGTGTCACGCCTTTTGCTTCGCCCTCGGCTTCCGCCACACCATCAGAAGAATCGCCACGATCGCGCGGCGCCTTTTTGTCACCATCGACACGACCGCCTTGCGCACCATCTGGACCCTCTGGGGCCATCAAATCGTCCCGCGCAGCGGCTTTCACGTCTTTATCTGCACGTTTAGCGTGGTTCCAAGGCGTCAGCAGGGGGACTTCGGTGCCATCGATCCGCTTAAGTGTATCGCCGATATCTACGGCCAGTTGCGCGCTGGCGTTGTACTGTGCCCGCCCGCTTTCGTGATCTTTCAAGCTGGTCAAACCAGACAACGGTTCCGACGCAAAACGACCATTCTGCGGTCCGGGAACCGGTACCTTGCCAGCGGCCATATCGTCGATCAATGCCGCCAACTTTTCAGCGGTCAGATCTTCGTAATAATCTTTGCCAATCTGGGCCATTGGCGCGTTTGCGCAAGACCCAAGGCATTCGACCTCTTCCCACGAAAACTTGCCATCTGCCGACAGCTGATGCGCCTTTGGTGCGATTTTGTCCTTACAGACGCCTATCAGATCCTCAGCATTGCAGATCATACAGGACAGCGTGCCACAAACCTGTATATGTGCAACAGAACCAACAGGTTGCAGCTGAAACATAAAGTAGAAGGTCGCGACTTCAAGTACGCGAATATATTCCATACCCAGCATCCGGGCGACATACTCGATCGCAGGCCGGGTCAACCATCCGTGCTGTTCCTGCGCCCGCCATAACAACGGGATAACTGCGCTTGCCTGACGTCCCTCGGGGAACTTGGTCATCTGACCTTCGGCCCAAGCCATGTTGGCAGGCGTGAATTCGAAGCTCTCAGGTTGGTCGTGGTAAAGACGTCGCAGCATATCAGGTCTTCCGGTCTTGTCTTGCGCCCGCGCCGCAGTGGCAAAGGGGCGTCAGTGATTTCAGATGCAGCGGTCGCTCAGCACGCGAATGGCGCCGTTGCCAGAGGTCTCAATCCGGCCTTCGGCCTTTAACTGCGGGGTCAGCTGGATCAGCTCCTCGCGACTGATAGTGGCCTGCGTCAGGACGGTGCCGACGTTATCCGCCGTCAGGGCGCAGTTATTCGCTTCGATCGCGCCCACAAGACGTTCCTTGGCGGTCAGAACGGCGGGCTGCGGCGTTGCCTGAGGCACCGGGTTGGCGGGCAGGTTATTGCCCAAACGGCTGATACCGCTGCCATTTCCAGCGGGCGCGCAAGCGGCAAGTACAAGTGCGGCGGTAATGGTCAGAATGCGCGTGATCATCGGTCGATCTCTCCGAAAACGACGTCCATGGTGCCGATAATGGCAGCCACGTCGGCCAGTTGGTGCCCCTTGGCGATATAGTCCATGGCCTGCAAATGCAGATAGCCCGGCGCCCGCAGCTTGGCACGGTACGGCTTGTTGGTACCGTCGGCCACCAGATACACACCGAACTCGCCCTTCGGCGCCTCGACGCAGGCATAAACCTCTCCCTCGGGCACATGGAAGCCTTCGGTATAAAGCTTGAAGTGATGGATCAGGCTTTCCATGTCTGTCTTCATCGCGTGGCGCGTCGGCGGGGTCATCTTACCGCGGGCCATGATATCGCCCTTCTCTACCCGCAGTTTGGCGCAGGCTTGCCGCATGATGTGGACCGACTGGCGCATCTCTTCCATGCGGCACAGATAGCGATCGTAGCAGTCACCATTCTTGCCGACGGGGATTTGGAATTCAAACTCGTCATAACACTCATACGGCTGCGACCGCCGCAGGTCCCATGCCAGACCAGATCCGCGCACCATGACGCCCGAAAAACCCCAGTCCTGAATGTCCTGTTCGGTCACAACGCCGATATCGGCGTTGCGCTGCTTGAAAATCCGGTTTTCAGTCAGAAGGCCGTCGATATCTTCCAGCACCTTCAGGAAGGGATCACACCAAGCGTCGATATCTTCGACCAACTGATCGGGCAGATCCTGATGAACGCCGCCGGGGCGAAAATACGCCGCATGCAAACGCGCACCACACGCCCGCTCGTAAAAGACCATCAGCTTTTCGCGTTCTTCAAAACCCCACAGCGGTGGGGTCAATGCGCCAACGTCCATGGCCTGCGTCGTAACGTTCAGCAGATGCGACAGGATGCGGCCGATCTCGGAATACAGCACGCGGATCAGCGACGCGCGGCGCGGCACCTCTGTCTTGGTCAAACGTTCAATCGCCAAACACCAAGCGTGTTCCTGGTTCATCGGAGCGACATAATCCAGCCGATCGAAATACGGCAGGTTCTGCAAATAGGTGCGCGATTCCATCAGCTTTTCGGTGCCACGATGCAGCAGGCCGATATGCGGATCGCACCGCTCAACAATCTCGCCATCCAACTCTAGCACCAGACGCAGAACGCCGTGTGCCGCAGGGTGCTGTGGGCCAAAGTTGATGTTGAAGTTGCGGATCTTCTGCTCGCCAGTGCGAGCGTCGACAGACCCGTCATCGTAGGTATTGGTGCGGATATCGCCGTCCATCATTTTGCCGCTCCCTTATAGACGTGGCCGTCCGGTGCTACCTTGTCGTCGCCGGGCAGAATGTATTCGGCACCTTCCCACGGCGACATAAAGTCGAACTGACGGTATTCTTGAACAAGCGACACCGGTTCGTAGACGACGCGCTTTTGCACTTCATCATAACGGACCTCGGTATAGCCGGTCGTCGGGAAATCCTTGCGCAAGGGATGACCTCGGAAACCGTAATCCGTCAGCAAGCGGCGCAGGTCTGGGTGGCCAGAAAAGAGAATACCGAACATGTCGAAAACTTCACGCTCAAACCAGTTCGCGCTCGGATGGACGCTGATGATCGAGGGCACCATGTCTTCCTCGCGGACATCAACCTTCAGGCGAATACGCTGGTTTTGGTACATGCTGAGAAAATGATAGACGACTTCGAAACGCTTGGCACGCTGCGGGTAGTCAACGGCGGTGATATCCACCAGCGACGAAAAGCGCGCCGCCGGGTCTGTCTTGATGAAATCAACAAAGCCCACAAGGTTGCTAGGCGCGATGTGCATGGTCAGTTCGCCAAAGGCGACCTCCCAGTTCAGCACGCAGTCGTGGCGTTTCAGCTCTAGGTGCTGGCCAAGTTCAATGAGTGCGTCGGACATAGGATCCCCTTAGCGGACGATGGTGCCGGTGCGGCGGATTTTACGCTGAAGCTGCAAGATGCCGTAAAGCAGCGCCTCTGCCGTCGGCGGACAGCCGGGCACATAGACGTCGACAGGCCCGATGCGGTAACAGCCGCGTACGACGGAATAGCTGTAATGATAATACCCACCGCCGTTGGCGCAGGACCCCATAGAGATCACATACCGCGGTTCTGGCATCTGGTCGTAGACCTTGCGCAACGCTGGTGCCATTTTATTGGTCAACGTGCCGGCCACAATCATCAGGTCGGATTGACGCGGCGACGCGCGCGGCGCTGTGCCAAAGCGTTCAAGGTCGTAGCGGGGCATAGAGGTGTGCATCATCTCGACCGCGCAGCAGGCCAGACCAAAGGTCATCCAGTGCAACGATCCGGTGCGCGCCCAATTCACGATATCGGCGGTAGACGTGACAAGGAACCCCTTGTCGGTCAGCTCGCGATTCAGCGCCTGAGTCGCGACCTCGCGGTCCGGACCCGCCGTGTTGATTCCTGTCGCAATCCCCATGGCTCATTCTCCTGACTATGACGCGGGAGGACGGGCCTCGTCCACGTTTTCCTGTCTTGGGGGAGTATGCCCCGCGCCACCAAAGGTCAAGGCTGTGCCCTGCGGTCGAAGGCCACATTCGGACGCTGGAAATGCCTTGTTAACCTTTCTGCCGCATGGTCCATCGTCGTTAGCGAAGGGATGCAAAGTGCCGCAGATCAATGTGACGTTTCATACGGAGCCGCGGCGCATTCTGTGGGTAATGGTGACCATGGGTGTGCTTGCCGTGATCCAAACCGTCGTGATCGTGGTTTGGATGGCAGGAAAAGCTGACGCTGTCGCAGCTGACGCATCTCGTATGTTGCTCAACAGCGCCCTGAATGCGTAAACGCGTCGGGTTTCACTGACCGTGCAGGATTATGCCCATTGGGACGCCGCATTTGATTGGGTCAAAGCTAACGACGTTACTGCGATTTACGACAATATCGGGGGCTTCGTTGGCCCTGATGAAATCTTTGATTTCATCTACATTCTCGATAGCGACGGCAGTGCCCTTTATGCCTACGACGACCCCGCAGTAGGGTCGGACCTGTCGATTGTCGGCCCGAACGTAACTTCTTTGATGTTACAGGTGATGCGCAATGCGACGCGTCAGACGGGGCGCACCGCAATCGGGACCAGCTTTATGCAGATTGACGACACGCTTTATGTCGTCGGCGTGACGCGCATTCTGACATCTACTGACATCCACGTTCACGAAGTCGCCTTTCCCTATTTCATCGGTGCCGTACGCCTAGATCCAGAATACCTAGGCAGCACACCCATAAAATACTTATCAAACACATGATCTTGTGATTCATTTCCTGAAAACCACCAGATGGGAGCAGGGCAATGGCGCGATCGGATATGAGCGATTTGGAGTGGGAGTTCATCAAGGTCGTCCTGCCC
>JAGXIQ010000028.1 GCA_024635625.1 Loktanella sp.
AGTGTTGCGCCGTCAAAGTCCGAACGTAAGGCTATCCCTACACCCATGGTCAAATCCTCCCAGACCCACCACCATAGATTCAGACTTTGCCCGCTTTGGGAATCCTCCTCGAGAGTCAGGCTTCACGCCGGTTGGTATTAGGCGGCACTGGTCCGGCTACGGGCGACCCGTCCAAGGGTCGCAAGCGCCAGCACCAGGGCCGCGACAGCACACAGTGCTATGGCCGCGACCATCGGCAGCGCTGTACCATCAAAGAACAGCCCAGTTAGCGCAATCATCACGCCGCCCGCGACCATCTGCAACGTGCCGCCAAGGCTACTGGCAAGCCCGGCAATCCGCCCATGCGCATCAAGTGCCATGACCATTGTCGTTGGAATCACTAAACCAAGGCAGGCGTTCGCAAGAAACAGCATAACGATAATGACATAAAGCGATACGACCCCCACCAGCGTCAAAGCCAGCAAGGCGACTGTAAAGCCCGCGAAACCGATCACGCCCCAGCGCATCAGTGGCACGATGCCGAACCGTTCGCCCAAGACGCCGGCCGCTTGCGTCGCTGCAAAGAAACCCACCGCATTGATTGCAAAGGCCAACGAAAACCCGGTCGGCGTCAGACCAAACTGATCAACATAGACGAAGGACGCGCTTGCGATGAAGACGAAAAAGCTAGCCATGCCAAAGCCACCAATGAACGTCAGACCCATAAAGACGGGATCGGTCAGCAGGACCTTGGCCCCCGAACGAAGCGACGCAAAATGGATCGCCTGCCGCTTGTCAGCACTTAGGGTTTCTGGCAACGCCAGCCCCGTGATCAGCAACGCAGCGACGGCCGCTCCGCACAGCACCCAAAAGATCAGACGCCAGTCGCCCAGCTGGATCAGGCCTGATCCCACCAAAGGCGCGAGCATAGGCGACACCGATATCACCAGCATCACCATGGCCATCATTTTTGTCGCCGCTGTCCCCGTGTGCATGTCACGAATGACAGCCCGCGGCACGACCATCAGGACCGCGCCCCCGATGCCCTGCACAGCACGGCCTGCAACAAGTGTGCCGATTGTCGGGGCAACGGCACAGATCACGCTGCCTAGAATAAAGATCGCAAGGCCCACAAACAGTGGTTGCTTACGCCCAGCCTGATCGGACCAAGGGCCGTAGATCAACTGCGCCAGACCAAAAGCCACGAAGTAGCTGGTCAACGTTAACTGTGCCGCAGTTTCACTGACGCCAAGGGACGCAGCAAGGGCCGGCATAGCGGGAAGGTACATGTCGATCGCAAATGGACCGACAGCAGAAAGAAGGCCCAAGATCAGGGCCATACGGAAAAGAGACATCAAAGTTGACCTGATCTGTGTGAAAGTTGCGAAGACGGTATGCGGTGCCCCTGCGCCTGACAACTCCGCATGCTGCACCGCAGCACTGCGCGCTGACGCACAGTTACAGTCCGCGGGTTTGTGCGTCAGCGTCCAATCCCGCCCACCAGTCGGCATAGGACGTGTTCTTGGGATGCTTGCCGCTTTCGTCCGGCGCACCATCGTCCCACCAGACCGGGCCGCGTTCGCCCAAGGCCCGCTTGGCTGCGTCAACCTTATCGCGGGCGGCCTGCGTGTCGTCGTCCGTTGCGGCCACCCCGACCCCGCGCCGCGCTTGCATCAGCGCCTTGATTGCCGCGCGGCGCGTACTGTCATCCAAAGCAGGGTTCGTCTTGCGCCACAGCCGCGCCTTTGCCACGAAGTAGCGCCCGTCCAAAGTCTCTGGGTAATCTTTGGCGCTCACGCGGCGTCTTCTTCCTCTGTCTGGCGGTTCCACAATTGGGCGTAACGGCCCGCTTGGGTCAAAAGAGCCTCGTGCGTGCCAGTCTCTACGATCTCGCCATTCTCTAACACCACGATACGGTCAGCATCCTGAATGGTGGAAAGCCGGTGCGCGATGGTGATGACCGTGCGACCCTGCCCCATCAAGCGCAACTCGCGCTGGATTTCCCGCTCTGTATCAGTATCCAATGCAGAGGTCGCCTCGTCCAGCAGCAGGATCGGTGGGTTCTTCAACAAGGTCCGCGCAATACCGACGCGCTGCTTTTCACCGCCCGACAGTTTCAGCCCCCGTTCGCCCACCGTCGTTTCATACCCATCCGGCAGCGACAGGATAAAATCGTGGATATTGGCGGCGCGCGCAGCTTCGCGGATTTCAGCCTCTGTCGCATCGGGCCGACCGTAGGCAATGTTATAATGGATGGTGTCGTTGAACAGCACGGTATCTTGCGGCACGACGCCAATCTGCGCGTGCAAGCTTTCCTGTGTCACGTCGCGTACGTCCTGCCCGTCGATCAGCATCGCGCCCCCGGTCACATCATAAAAACGGAACAACAGCCGCCCGATGGTCGACTTGCCAGAGCCGGACGAGCCGACGATTGCCACAGTCTGCCCTGGCAAGACGTCCAGATCGACGCCCTTCAAAATAGGCCGCGCTGCATCATAACCGAAATGAACGTCACGCAGCTCAACGTGACCTTCGGTGACGACAAGTGTCTTCGCATCCGGCTTGTCCATGACCTCTGCGGGTTGTTCCAGCAGGTCGAACATACCGCCCATATCGATCAATGCCTGCCTGATCTCGCGGTAGACTGTACCAAGGAAGTTCAGAGGCATTGTAATTTGGATCATATATGCGTTGACCATCACGAAATCGCCCACGGTCAGCGTGCCATTCGCAGCCCCAATAGCAGCCATGACCATGACAACGACAAGGCCCGCCGTGATAATCAGCGACTGACCAAAGTTTAGAAACGCGAGAGAGTAGTTCGTGCGTACGGCTGCAGTCTCGTACAGGCGCATGGCGTTGTCATAGCGCCCAGCCTCCCACTTCTCGGCACCGAAGTATTTGACGGTCTCAAAGTTCAAGAGGCTGTCGATTGCCTTTTGGTTGGCATCCGTATCCTGATCGTTCATCACCTTGCGGATTTTTACGCGCCATTCGGTAACGGTAAAGGTGAACCAGACGTAGACGACGATCGTGCCTACAACGACGACCATATACCAGACATCGAAATTGAAGAACAAAACGACCGAAATCATGATGAGCTGCAACAGCAGCGGCCCCATCGAGAAGATGAGGAAACGCATCAGGAAATCGACACCCTTCACTCCGCGCTCGATGATGCGGGACAGCCCGCCGGTCTTGCGCGTGATATGATAGCGCATGGACAGGCGATGGATGTGGGTAAAAGTCTCTAGCGCCAGTGTCCGCAAGGCACGCTGCCCGACGGGGGTAAAGATCACGTCGCGCAGTTGCGTCAGGCCCGTTGTCGCAAGCCGCGACACGCCGTATAAGACGGTCAACCAGACGGCACCCAAAGCGATCAGCCAAGTGTCGTCACGCACCTCTGTGGCCAGCGCGTCCACTGCGGCTTTGTATAAAAACGGCGTGCCAACCGCGATGGCATTGGCTAGCAAAAGGACGGAAATCGCCGCAACGACGCGCACCTGCGTGTTCCGGTCGCCCTTAGGCCACAAGTAGGGTGCCACACGGCGGATGACGTTCCAGCCCTCAATCTGGGCATTCGGGTCGAAATTTGCTTCGGTTTTGGACAGGCGTCGCATGGGGATCCTTCGGCTGATGCCTTTACCTAGGCAGCCGCGGCCACATTGGCCAGAGCGTCAGCGATCAGGGATGACAAAGACCTGGCCCGGATAAATCAGATCAGGATCGCGAATCTGATTGGCGTTCGCTTCAAACAAGGCGACGTAAAGCGGCCCACCACCCAAGCGGTCCCGCGCAATGGCCCAAAGCGTATTGCCCGGCTGTACCGTCTGGGTCATCACGCGAAGCCCACCCGCCCCGGCATTCAGCGCAGCGACATCAGCCGGCGCCTCGCGGCGAAACGGGGTTTCAACCCGACTTGTGACCGTGCCGTCGACAGCCACCTCGTCGATACGCAACGTGTAAGTGCCGGCAGCGATTTCCGGCAGTTCCATCCGCCAATCACCCTGTGGTCCGACCGGACCAGTGGTGACTGGGCGGTTATCGACATAAACTTGTAGGGTCGTATCCCCCGGTGCCCGTCCCGCCAATTGTACGCCGCCGGTCGCATCATAGGTAATCGCGTCGAGGGCAACCCGGTCCATGGCGCGCGGTCCTTCACCAAGTACTCGCGCACCGGCGTCATCGACGACGATAGTCGGGGCCGCGACGGGTGGTGCAATATCTTCTTCTGGTGATGCATCCACAATTGCAGTGCCATCTGCTTCAGCCACTTCGACGTCGGCCTCTGCGATTGGGGTCACCGCTAGCTCTGCTGTTGCGGTCAGCGGCGCTGCGGCGTCTGCCGTATCCTGGGGTTCAGAGGTGTCTTCTGGTACAAGAGCCGTCACTTCGGCCTCTGCCATTGCCACCTGCTCTTGCGCACCGGCACCGGGCCTTACAAGGACAGTTTCGCCGCTTGGCCCGGCGTCGTCTTCGGCAAAGCTAAGGCTGCGAGGCTGGTCAGAGGCGACAATTTCGGCAGTCGTGGCAAATCCACCGGACGCGTCGGCCTGCGCCTGACCGACAGGTTGCCCGTCGAGCAAGACCGTAACCACCGCACCGGGTCTGGCCTGTCCTGCGACGACCGCGACACCGTTGGAGCCAAGATAAAATGTATCGACAGTCGGTCCCTTGGCAGACGCCGCCGGTGTGGGGGCCGCCATGGCTGTCGCGGCGTCGGGTGGCGTCGCAGTTGGGGTCACATCCGCACGCGGGGCCGTCTGCGGCGCGATACGCGGCAAAAGCGCGACGACAAGCACCGCAACGGCAACCGCCGCTGCCGCCCCGCCCACCAGCCGTGCCGTATTCTGTCCCATGTATTCCGCCCCCAGCGATCCAGATAAAATTGCGCATCTACGTTATATTTGCAAGGCTTTCGGCTGTTTACGCGGTGGACCTGATACAAGTCAGCTGCCGGGCAATCAGGCCAGCGCGCGCGCCCGGCGCCGGGCGGCGCGTTCAGTCCGGATCGATGACCACGAATACAATGCCAGCGCAGTCCAGATCATCGGAAACGCGATGGCATGCCACGGCGTCAACAGGTTGCCAAAGAACAGCACAGCGCAAAAGAACTGCAACGTCGGGTTCAAGTACTGCACTAGACCGACCGTCGACAAGCGTACCCGGCGGGTTGCAAAGCTAAACAAAATCAGCGGCAAGCCCGTCAACGGACCCGATACAGCCAGCAAGGCCATGTCCGACCAGTCGATCGTATGGGCCCCAATCACTGTGCCACGGAATATCAGCCACAACAGCGCCAACGGCGCAAGCACGGCCACCTCTGCCGTAACGGATACAACGCCCCCCATATCAAGGCCCTTTTTCAGGACGCCGTAGATGCCAAAGGTGACCCCCAACGCGATCGCAATCCAAGGTGCCACACCAAGGCCCAGCGTCAGTACGACCACTGCAAGGGTCGCCAAGGCGACGGCGGCGATCTGTGATTGGGTCAGCGTTTCCTTGAATACCATCCGCCCCAAGACGACAGCGATCAGCGGGAACATGTAATAGCCCAAAGACGCCTCTAACCCGTTGCCAAGCGAGATGGTGTAAATGAAGCCGAACCAATTCAGGGAAATCGCCACAGCCGCCGCCGCGATAACCATCCGCGTGCGCCGATCTGCCAGCGCGTCGCGTACCAGTCCGAGACGCCCCTGAGCGGCCAAAACCGCGGCGAAAAAGATAAGCGACCAAAGGGTACGAAAACTGAGCACCTCTAACGGGGGCAAATGCGCCAGGAGGTGATAGTAAAGCGGCGAAAGGCCCCAGATCGTGCAGGCCGCAACCAAAGCAAGGATGCCAGCAGCACCGGGGGTCATTCGCATGGTTTATTGTCCTGAATGGGTTCTGTCTCTTATACACATCT
>JAGXIQ010000029.1 GCA_024635625.1 Loktanella sp.
CCACCAAGTATCTCGACAGCTATCTCAGATGGTTTCATCTCGCAGTGCTTCCAAGGCAGCCAACACCACGCGCAGTCCTCGCCGCAGCAGCAGGTATCCTGCCGGTTAGACCATGTGCATAGCTAATGCGAATTGAGCCAAGGTCTATGTCCTACCGAACGGAATGGCTCCCACACTCTGGCGGCCCTTTTGCTTTAGAACGGCAGGTAGCTTTCGATCGCCCGCCCGCGCCCGCTCGCATAGTCTTGGGCAACCTTATTCCAGTCGACCAGTGCCGCCGCCGCCCAATTTGACTGCCCAGAGGTCGCGGGGACGCTTGGCACCGGGAAATCGGACGACCCGCCGGACCGATATGTCACCACCTTCTGCCCTTCGCTGAATTCGTCGATGGACTGCGCCCACGTCCCCTCTGGCAGGATTAAGTCTAACGTTAGGGCCTTGGGCTCGTAGGCGGCTGTGAAAAGCGTGCCAAATCCATCGGTAAACCGGTCTTGTAGCAATGGCTGGCGGCGGAACTGATGAGACAATGACCTTGGGGCTGTGCGCAGGGTCCGCAAATGGGCGTGGCGTTCGTGCGTGCGGGTAAAGGCCGGGCGATCCGCCTGAGAGCCGTCGCTTTGATGGTTCGTTGCGATAGCCTCTGGCATGCGGCGTGCGCCACCACCGGGATAAAGCTCTACACTGGCGGTCGCGCCTTGCGCGTCGGCAAGGACCACATTGTAGGCCATGTGCGACGGGACGCGGTCAAGTACGGAAAGGGCTTGCCCCACAGTCTCGCAGGTTTCCAGCACATAGCGCAGAATTGTGGTGATTCCAAACCCTTGTCCGGTCTGCGCCCGCCCCCCGTAAGCCAGCGCGATTGACAGACCCGAGTCGTTGATCCCGTCGGACAGCCCCCAAAGGAATTCAACCATCCCCATGACACGCCGCCCAGCCCATGCGGTATGCAGCATCAATCCTTCGTTCAGGTTGGGCGACAGATCATAATTGCGCACAAGCCGCACATCAGTGTCGTCGGATAAAGCCGCCAGAGAGCACCCGCCAAGATATTGCGGCGGGCACCATGTGGACAGGAACCGCGCGGCGCGGTCGCCATTTCCAGCCAGAAGGACCAACCGGTCGTAGGTCGCAGTTAGCTCTGGCATATGCTGCTTGATCGCCGCGCGGCAGGCGGTGCGCGACGGCCCGTTGTCACCGCCACGTGCTACGAACCAAGGTTCGTATGCGGGCCACGATCGCGCCCAGCGGGCGGCCCATTTGAGACCAGGCGTTGCCTCTGATACGGCGTCGAATGTCAGAGTCATATCGTTCATTGCGTTGCCTTTCCGGCATTGTCGAAGAAAAATCGTACCATCTCGGCGCTGGCGTCGGGGCCTTTGGCGTCCGTATAGCTGCCACCGGGCTGGCCGCCCGACCACGCGTGGCCCAACCCATCGACCCGCCAGTATTCAAGCAGCTTCTGACCCTGCATGTCGCCAGAGGTGCGTAGTTTCCAGCTGCGGCCTTCGGTTGTGCCGCTCGCTTCGGTTTCTATTGTTTGGGACGATTGCGCGACGACATGGGCGGCGATGCGGTTGCCGTTCACGGGGCTGACGGTGGAATCGGCGGTACCGTGGATGACGATGGTCCGCGGAATGGCGCTGCCGGGCGCCGCCACATCGACTCCTTGTCCTGCCATGGCCGCAAAGGCAGAGGGCACGTCGCGGGCCGCACTGTAGGGTAGACCGGAATGCGCACCGACAGCGGCGAAGACGTCTGGATAAGTCTGCCCAAGGATAATGGCCATTGCGGCACCAGCCGACAGACCGGCTACGGCGGTACGTTCTGGCGTGATGCCGTGCTCTGCTGCGAATTGGCGGGTCAGGTCTGCGATTATTGCCGGCTCTCCCTTGTCGCGCAGCTGGTCGCCCCGGCTAAACCAGTTCCAGCAGGATTGCGCGTTGTCACCGCGCGATTGGCGGGGATAGACGACGATAAAACCGTCACGCTCTGCGAGTGCGTTCATGCCGGTGCCGATTGCGAAGTCTTCTGGCGTTTGAGTACAGCCGTGCAGCATAACGACAAGCCCGGTGGCGCCGTCGGCGGCAGAGGTCGGAATGTGCACCAGATAATCGCGGCTGCCAGCGGCACAGCTATGGGTCCCGGTGGCCATCCCGTGGGCTGGTTTCCCCGTTTGGCCGGTCTGACCACCCCAATGCGTCACGCTGGCAAAGCTGGGCATCTGCATCAAGTCTGGCATCTGCGGCATGGCGTTTGAGGTGCTACTGCTTGGAATCAGGCCGTGCTGTGCCAGCGTGCGATTAACAAGATCGTTTGCGGCGGCAAGACGTGCGTCAGCGTTCGCCGGGTGCTTAGCACCTGCGTTGAATTTGAACATTTGTTCGGTCCTTGAACTGGTCCTGTGGGGGCCTTTTGAATTACTGGATACGGTCTGCGAGGGCGGCCTTGACCTCTGCACTGGCTTGAAGAGCGCCGAGTACAGTGATGGATCCAATGGTGGCCAACGCCAGATCCGGCGTCACGTCAGGGGCGATCCGCGCAAGGCCCACGACTTTGAGATGCAGGACCTCTCCGGCCTTTTGCAGACTTTCAAGATCGGCGCGAGTGTAGTCGCGCAGGCCTAGTTCCATCGTGTGACGCTCGATCGACTTGCTGACAGCCTCTGTATGGGTGCTAAGCTGATTGCGGATCGCGGTGCGGATAAAATCGGTGCGGTTGGAATAAAAACCCTCTTGCACCAGCAGATCGATCCGACCCAGATCGACATAGCCGAGGTTGATTGTGATTTTTTCGCTGTCCGGTGTCTTGTCGCGCAGTTGTCTGACGGTGCTCATTGTGTTTCTCCATCCGTATGGATGGTATATGGATGTTGTATCGTCTGTCGCAAGGGGCTTGTCACTAATGCGCGGAATTTCCCGCATGATCTTGCGATTTCGCAATTTTAACGTTTTGATTGGCCAGTGCGGCGGATCGGCGTTGCGAATTGATGTGAAATGGGACGACGATGGATTTTCTGGCACGTGCGACTGCCCTTGTGGGTGGCACGATGGTTTTGCTGCGACGGATGAGCGCGCCCACCCTGCAGGCCATCGGGGCTGCACCAACCATCCCAGAGGCAAAAAAACAGGGATTAATGACGCTAAAGATGCCGACTGCGAAGGGCTGGTCCGATGGTCATGTGCCAACGGCTGCACCGGGCCTGCGCGTCAACGCTTTTGCCAGCGACCTTCTGCACCCCCGCTGGATCGAGGTTTTGCCAAATGGCGACGTGCTGGTGGCAGAGGCACTTCAAGAGGCCAGCAAGCCGAAAGGTTTGGTTGACCGGGCCGCGCAGGCAACGATGCGCCGCGCCCGGGCGCTGGGCGTCAGCGCCAACCGTATTACCCTGTGGCGTGATGCAGATGGCGATGGTGTGGCTGAGGAGCGGCATGTATTCCTTGAAAACCAACGTCAGCCCTTTGGCATGGCCTTGGTGGACGGCACTTTTTACGTCGGCAACACCGACGGGATCGTGGCGTTCGATTACACCGATGGTGCAACACGGCTAGAGGGGCCGGGCCGCAAGCTGGTGGACTTTAAGCCAGGCGGTCATTGGACGCGCAGCCTGATCGTATCGCCGGATCGCACCAAAATCTACGCGGGTGTCGGATCGCTGACAAACATCGGTGATGAGGGGATGAAGGCTGAAGAAGGTCGCGCCTGCATCTGGGAATTGGACCTTGCGACAGAGAAGGCGCGCATCTTTGCGTCTGGCCTGCGCAATGCGGTTGGCACGGCGTGGGAGCCCACGACCGGTGCGCTGTGGACAGTCGTAAATGAACGCGACGGTTTGGGCGATGAAACGCCGCCGGATTACCTCACACGAGTGCGGGAAGGCGATTTCTATGGCTGGCCGTTTTGCTATTGGGGTCAGATTGTTGATGACCGCGTCCCGCAAGACGCTGCCTTGGTGGCCAGTGCTGTCACGCCAGATTACGCGCTAGGCGGGCATACAGCGTCGCTTGGCCTTTGCTGGATGCCAGAAGGGACCTTGCCGGGCTTCGGCGCAGGTATGGTCATCGGTCAGCATGGATCGTGGAATCGCTCTACGCTAAGTGGGTATCGAATGATCCATGTACCTTTCAAAGATGGCATGCCCTCCGGTGCGCCGCGCGATATCCTGTCAGGCTTTTTGTCAGAAGATGAAAGGGTGTCCTATGGGCGTCCGGTGGGCGTGCAGGTAGGGCACGATGGAAAGTCGCTGTTGATGGCCGACGACGTCGGAGACGTGATTTGGCGTGTAACAGGCGCCTGATCTGCCACTTTTCAGTTCGCATCATCCCCTGACAGCAGCGGAATGACATCGACGGACTGGCGGCTGCGTTGGCCGCCAGATCCGCGAAGAATGCCACGGATTGGGGCGACATCGGCATAGTCGCGCCCGTAGGCCACGACAATATGAGAGTTGTCGGCGATCCGATCGTTGGTCGGATCGAACGCCAGCCAGCCTGCTTGCGGGCCACACCATGCGCGGACCCAGGCGTGCATCGCATCGGCCCCTTCAAGTCGCGGCTTGCCGGGCGGCGGTTGGGTTCGCAGATAACCACTCACATATCCCGCAGGTACCCCGATTCCGCGCAGGCAGGCGATCATTATGTGTGAAAAATCCTGACACACACCATGCCGCTTGGCAAAGGCCTCCTCTGCCGGGGTGTCGACGGTCGTGGCGGTGGAGTCGAACCGCATGTCTGTGTTCAGAGCATGGCCGATGGCCAGCACAGCATCCGCTGTCGTCATGCCGGGTTTGACCAGCGACAGGGCATAACGTGTCATTGCCGCATCGCGCGGTACACGGGCGGAAGCGGCGCAGAAATGGACCGGGCTGTCAGGACCCATGTCGCGACAACCCGCAAGGGCATAGGGCAGGGTGGCCAGTGGCAAAGCCTCTATAATGGGGGCCTGAGATACCATACGGGCGACACGGGCTTGCACCGAAACTTCTACCCCCTTGTGGGGTGTATGCAGTGCGAATTCGACCAAGGCATTACCGAAGAAATCAGTACGATCATGGCGTTGATCCGGCACAGGGTGCAAGTTCAGCAGGCCCGCGACCAAGCGTTGTTCGGGCCCCAGATCGCGTGGCATGACGCAGACCAGATGCCGCCCGGTCGAGGCGGCCCCGGCGTAATCCGTTGCGATGATCAGGCGGATGTCGTAGATCATCGCGTCGCGCTAGTGCAGAAACGCGGCGTTCAGAGTGACGGACAGCGCCAGCACCTCTGACAAGGCCGACTGCAGGGACGTTGTATCCAGCGTTTCGACCGCGTGGACGGCAAAGGCGGTCTGCAACGTCCGCACCCCACGTTCGAAATCTGTCATGTGACCAAGCGGCGCATCAGCGGTCAGATCGGTGACCCGCGCCAGCAAGACGTCTAATTGGAACCGCACAGCCCGCGGATTGGCCGAGTCCAACGCCAGTAGGTCGATCACCGTATCGCGGGTCGCGGTGGTGGCGTAGCGCTGACGGTGAACGATAATGCTGTCGCCAATCTCTATGGCCAGATCAAGCGCGCCATCGGGGGCTGCACGATCGGCAAGCCGCGCAAGTAAGCCTGTCGTCATGGCGGCCCGTTCCAAGGCGCGGCCCATGGTCAAAAAATGCCAGCCTGCCGTTCGGTACATGTTGTCGTGGGTCAGACCGGAAAAACCCGCAGCCTTGCGCAGCAGAACACCAGTCGCCAGCGCTGCATCGTCGCCAGCGCGCGTGGTGGCCTGCATCCGGGTCAGTGTTTTTTCCATGTCAGTCAATGCCGCCCAGCCATCAACGCTGAAACGATCGCGGATCTGGCTGGCGGCCTGCACGGCGGCCCCCAACGTCCGGCGCAGCCCCTCTGGGATCGGGGCGTCGGCTTTGACGCCGTGTTGGGCTAATTGCTCTGTGATGGTATCAAGCAGCGGGCCAGACGCCCCTTCAGAGCGGCGACCGTGTAAAGCACGCAGCAGTCGTAACTGACCTTCTGTCCGCTCAATATAGCGGCCCAGCCAGAACAGGTTGTCGGCGGCGCGGCTGGGCAACGCTTCTGGCGTGGCGCGGCGGAAGGGGCCGTCACTTGCGCTGGCCAGCAGGGTCGGCGTGGGGACGGGTGTGTCCGACACAACCCAAACATCGGCAACTGCCCCGCCCCGCCGCATCGACACAGCAGAGGTATCACGCCCTGCACCGATCCGTGCAAAGCCGCCGGGCATGACTTGCCAGCCATCCGGTCCACGGGCAAGGAACACGCGCAAGGTCATCGGACGTGGCACAAGTTGGCCATCTTCGTAGACTGGTGTGGTCGACAGAGTTACCAGTTCCTTTGCCATCAGGTCTGGCGCGTGGGCCGCGAGCCAAGGCCCGACCTGCACTGCGTCGGACTGAAATAGGGTGCCGCCGATGGCGTGAGGGCTTGCCGTTTCATAGGGCATCCGGGTTGTCAAGGCTGTGCCGATCATCATGCGAGACGCATGACGGGTGACGTGATCCAATTCGGACGCACCACCGCACCACCATGTCGCTACGTTCGGCAGCTTGAGGTCAGCGCCGGTCAGCGCCCGGCTGATAGCGGGAAAAAAGGCCATCAATGCCTGCGTTTCGAGCACGCCTACCCCAAGCGCATTGACCATTGTGACATGACCCTGGCGAATAGCCGACATGAGTCCCGGTGTGCCAAGTTGGCTGTCGCCGCGAAATTCTAACGGGTCAGACCACATTCCGTCCATACGTCGCCACAGCACGTCGATCGGTATCAAGCCCTTTATGGTACGGACGTGCAGCCGGTCGTTCGTCACTTTCAGGTCGCCGCCTTCCAGTAAGGGCAGACCCAAATAGCGGGCGATATAGGCTTGTTCATAATAGGTGTCCGTCAGCGGCCCCGGCGTCAGGATTGCGGATCGGCTGGCAGGATCGCCTTTAAGTCCACGCAGCGCCTTGCGGAAACCGTCAAAGAACCCGGCCAGCCGATGAACGTTCGCCTCGCCATACAAGTCGGGAAAGACATGGGTTGTCGCAATTCTGTTTTCCAAGGCAAAGCCAGCACCAGACGGAGCGTCGGTCAAGTCCTGCAGAACCCACCATCGACCGTCGGGACCACGCCCAAGTTCAAACGCGCAGAAATGCAGGAAATGACCGCCGCGTGGTTTAACACCCACCATCGGACGCAGCCATTCCGGATTCGAGGCGATAATTTGCGCAGGCAGGTGACCATCTGCGACAAGCTTGTTCGGGCCGTAAAGGTCAGCGGCAATACGTTCTAATAGGCTGACGCGCTGTATCAGGCCGTCGCTGATGGTGTCCCAGTCGGATTGGGCCAGCACGACCGGTACCGGACTGTAGGGCCAATCGCGGCTGGCGGCGTTTTCGTCGCCGTATTTGCGAAAAAACACGCCGGCGTCCGCGAGATGCTGTTCACCTCGGCCAAACGCCTCTGTGATGTCTTTTTGGGTTAGCGACGACAGGTGGTCGATCAGCGGCGCCCAACCGGGGCGCATACTGCCTGTCGCATCGCACAATTCGTCTGGAACGCCGGGCAATGGGCGATAGCTGTCGAACAGCGACCGCCCTGCCGCCGAGGCTGGCGTCACAGACCGGGCTTGCGGCGCAGGTCCAGCGTCATCGGACATGAAGGATGGGGCGTTTCTGGAACAGGTTCATAATCCCCGGCAGTATGGCCATGCGGTTCGAACCGGGCAAGGCGGCGCGCTTCGGCCTCGTTGCCGTTGACGGGGAATGTATCATAATTGCGCCCCCCCGGATGCGCGACGTGATAGGTGCAGCCGCCAATCGCGCGGCCCGTCCATGTGTCATAGATGTCGAAGGTCAAAGGCGCGTTAACTGGCAACTTCGGATGCAGTGCAAGCGGAGGTTGCCACGCCTTAAAGCGGACGGCGGCCACGGCTTCGCCATTCTTGCCTGTGTGCTGCATCGGCATCATCCGCTGGTTGCAGGTGACGGTATAGCGACCCGGATCGGTCGCCGTCAGCTTGGCCTGCAAACGTTCGACTGAACTGTCGGTATAGCGCACGGTACCGCCGATGGCCCCGGTTTCACCCATGACGTGCCACGGTTCCAGCGCCTGACGGATTTCAAGATTGACGCCGTCAATGTTGACTTCACCACAGAATGGGAAACGGAATTCCGCCTGCGCCTTGAACCAGTCAGGATCGAGGTCGAAACCGTGTTGCTTCAGATCGGCCAGCACTTCCAAAAAGTCCTGCCAGACCATTTCCGGCAGCATAAAGCGATCCAGCAGCGTCGTTCCCCAGCGGGTCAGGTTACCTTTGATCGGGGCTTTCCACATCCTCGCGATCAGCGCCCGGATCAGCAATTGCTGTGCCAGCGACATGCGCGGGTTTGGTGGCATCTCGAATCCACGGAATTCAACCAGACCTAGACGCCCGGTTGGGCCGTCAGGGGAGTAGAGTTTGTCGATGCAAATCTCTGCCCTGTGTGTGTTTCCAGTGACATCAACCAGCAGGTTGCGCAGCAAACGGTCGGTCAGCCACGGGGCGGGAACGTTGCCTTCTTCGGGCGTGGTGATCTGGTCCAATGCGATTTCAAGTTCATACAGGCTGTCCATGCGCGCTTCGTCAATACGCGGGGCCTGTGATGTTGGGCCGATGAACATGCCAGAAAAGAGATAAGACAGCGACGGGTGTCGCTGCCAGTGCAGAATGATTGATCGCATCAGGTCGGGGCGGCGCAGAAACGGGCTGTCGGCTGGTGTGACGCCGCCCACAACGACATGGTTGCCGCCGCCAGTGCCCGTATGCCGCCCATCGATCATGAACTTGTCGGCCCCAAGGCGCAGCTGGCGCGCCTCTTCGTAGACGGCTTCTGTTGTAGCGACGACGTCGTCCCACGTGTGGGCGGGGTGGATGTTTACTTCGATCACGCCGGGATCGGGCGCGACACGGATCACGTTCAGGCGCGGGTCAGACGGCGGGCCATAGCCTTCGATATGAACAGGTACGCCCAATTTCTTGGCGGCGGCTTCTGCGGCGGCGACCAGCTCTAGGTAATCTTCGACCTCTTCGACCGGGGGCATAAAAATACACAGCCGCCCATCGCGTGGTTCAACCGATACCGCTGTGCGGACCTTGCCCTTCAGGTCACTGATGACCTGTTCCGTGCGGTCCTGTACGGGTTCGGATGCAGTAAAGTGGGCGCGGGCCTGACGGGTTTCCTCGTTGGCTTCCTCTGTCTTATCAACGGTATAGGTCGGCAGCGGGTCGCGGTGCTGCATTGGGTCGCCGACGATGACGTGAGGGTAGGACGCCTCTGGGATATGTTCCAGCGAGCCTAATGGCAAACGATAGCCGACGGGACTGTCGCCGGGGACAAGGAATAGATGGCCACGCCGCATTTCCCAGACTTCTGAAAGCCATTCGGACTTGGCCTTGGCTTGCCACTTTTGCACCGGAAGGACGTAACCGGACGGTTCGTTCAGACCACGCGCAAAGACACGGGCCATGCGGTTCCGCGCCTCGGCGTCTGCAAGCTCATTGTTCTCGGGTGAGACATTGACCGGCAAGTTGCCTTCTTTTAGGACCCAATCGGCGGGATCCTCAAACGCGGGCACAACATTGGCGGACGGCACGCCCAGTGTCTCTGCCATGGATTGCAAGACGGCCTGCGCCTGTTCCTTGGTCGCACCAGTGGCGTCTTCGGCTGCGATCAGATCTGGGTCTGTCCAGATCGGCGATCCGTCGCGCCGCCAGTAAAGAGAGAAGGTCCAGCGCGGAAGTGTTTCGCCCGGATACCACTTGCCTTGGCCGTAGTGAAGGAAGCCTCCGGGGGCAAAGCGATCCTGCAATCGGCGGATTAGCTTATCCGCAAAGATGCGTTTGGTCGGGCCGACAGCGCCGGTGTTCCATTCCTCCGCCTCGAAGTCGTCGATGGATACGAAGGTCGGCTCGCCGCCCATTGTCAGTCGCACGTCACCGTCGTCAAGCGCTTGGTCGACGGCCTGACCCAACGCGTTCAGCTTGTCCCAGGCGGCGTCAGAGAACGGTTTCGTGATGCGTGGGTGTTCCGCCACGCGGGTGACCGTCATGTCGAAGTCGAAGGTGACCTCTGCAAAGCTGGCCATGCCAGAGATCGGTGCGGCGTTGCTGTAATGCGGCGTCGCGGCTAGCGGGATGTGGCTTTCGCCTGTTAGCAGACCAGAGGTCGGATCAAGGCCGACCCAGCCCGCGCCGGGCAAATAAATTTCGCACCAAGCGTGCAGGTCGGTAAAGTCATTCTCTGTGCCCTGGGGGCCACTGACGGCCTTCAGGTCTGGCTTTAACTGGATCAGGTAGCCGGACACAAACCGTGCGGCCAGCCCCAGATGCCGCAGCAGATTCACCAGTAGCCAGCTCGTATCGCGGCATGATCCCTTTGCAAGTTGCAGCGTTTCCTCTGGCGTCTGCACGCCAGGCTCCATCCGCACGATATAACCGATGTCGCGGGCTAGTCGCGCGTTCAAGCCAACGACAAAGTCGATGGTACGCTGCGTTTCGCGGGAAATGCTGGCGAGGTAGTCACGGAATAACGGGCCTTCGTCGTTTGTCCTCATATAGATCGATAAGTCGTCGACGATCGCGTCTGGGTAGGTAAAGGGGAAGTCCTGCGCGCTATCCTCGACGAAAAAATCGAAGGGGTTATAGACGCTCATGTTAGCGACGACGTCGACCTCGATCTTGAATTCGGTCACCGGGTCAGGAAAGACGTAGCGGGCCTGCCAGTTGCCATAGGCGTCCTGCTGATAGTTTACGAAATGGTTCGCCGGTGTGACCTTTAGGCTGTGTGACAGCACGGGCGTGCGGCTGTGCGGCGCAGGTCGCAGGCGGATGATTTGCGGCCCCAGCGTGACAGGACGATCGTATTTGTAGTGGGTCAGGTGGTGAATCGCGGCAAGGATCGACATGGGAACCTCTCGTAACTGTCGATGTAACTGTCCCACGATGTGCCCGACACCTCCACCCGCATTCGCATCGAACGGGGGCAGAGGTCGCAAGCTGCCTAAAAAACAGGCTTAGGTCGCGCAGTGGATCAGATCGTTGATGAATTGTAACTTGGCCAATACCGGTTTGTTCAGCACGAATGGGTATAGGTCAGGCTGCCCCATCGCGCGGTTCATGTTGTTTAGGGCGACGGTGACTGGAACCCATGCCTCTATTACCGGGGTGATGTTGGTTGCGGCGTAGGCGTCTTGCGTGACTTGCTTGCCGTCCAGCGCCATTCTGTAGGCGGCGGCGGTTTCTACCCCGTCGGCGATGTGCATCCAATGCGCCCACGTTTCTGCAAAGTCTTCCCACGGATGAGACGTCGCATAGGCGCTGATGTGGGACTGCCGCCACCCCTGCGGCGCGCCATTGTCGTAGTGACGCTGCAAGGCAGCGCTGTAATTATCGCGCTCGTCGCCAAAAATCTCGCGGTAGCGGTCGATGTGCGAAGTGTTGTCGACCAGCATGGCCCAGTAATAATGGCCGACCTCGTGACGCATGTGGCCGATCAGGGTGCGATAGGGTTCATCCATCGCGGTGCGGCGGGCGACACGGACATCATCATCGCTTTCGGCGATGTTGATCGTAATCAGGCCGTTTTCATGCCCTGTCAAAACGGGTGTCACCCCGTTTGGACCTTCTGCATCGGCCAGAAAGTCGAATGCCAGACCGTTATTCGGGTCCTGCGCGCGTGTCGGGCGCGGCAGATTCCAGCGGATCAAGCCGTAGATCAGCTTGCGTTTCGCCAGTTCGACTTCGCGCCAGCGGGCGACATTCCCCTCCATCGTGGCATCTGGTACGATGTGATTGTGCTGGCAGGCCAAGCAAAAGCTGCCGGGTTTTGTGCTGACCGCAAGCCAGTTGCAACCCGCCCCGGCGGCATTGGCGCACAGCACCACATCGCCGCCGGCCGCGCGCATCGTCGCGGCATTCGCATCGTAGGCCAGTGACGTGCCGCACTTCACACAGGACTGGTTGCGGAAATGAACCTCGTTTCCGCAGGTCGGGCAGGTAAATCGTTTCATGGTTGGCCTACCGGATGAACAAAGAGGAATTCATGTAGTGCGCACCCAAGCCACGGCAACGCACCCTGCCGCTGCACGGTGTCACATTCGATCACGACATTAGGTTGCATGCAGTGCGTTAACGCTCTCGTGCTGTGAAGGCACGATCTTGGCGTAAAGGTTTCGCAAGTGGGTGCGAAAGCTCGGCGTCGCGCATCATGAGGTCGGATGCAGAATTTTTTGCATGTCGTAAACCGGGTCTGGACGCAGCAGGCCGCGTCAGACGCTAATTTGGTTCAACCGATGTGCGACCCAAAATGTATCGATCAATTGCATGCGGCAGGCTTTGATTTGCCCATTAGTGCATTCATTGCGATGTCGGTCGCATCTTAACTTGGTCTAGCGACGCGCTTGGTATGAGAGAGCCGCACAATGTTGCTCAAGGGCGTCTTGGCGTTTTGCGAAGGTTTCCGATTGGCCCTGCCCACCTGCAACGACTATGCCGAAAAAGCGCTGCCTTGCGAATGCGGCAATAAGGCTGGCATTGGATTTGACTGCGCTGGGTTGGGCGTGGGTACGGTGTTGTCAGTCCAAGCAGAAGCAGCGCGTTGCTGGTGTGCCGCGTCGAAGTGCGGGCCGCCCGCGACCGTCCCGCAACTAAGCTCGACATGGTTGCCCGTACTGACGTCAAGCAGGTCGCGACCTGTGCGCAACTCGTCTCTTAACCCCTGACCTATTGCACATGCATATCAAAAAAAGATGAATGCTGATGCCGTCGATATAACAGAAACGTGCCAGATCACAGCAGTCAAGAAGGCGAACAAGTTAACCGCCCCCATGTCCGGCATCATGGCGCGTCTTATTTTCTCCTGTTGCTCTTAATGCCGTTGGGCGAATTGTGATCTGCTATCTGGTGATGGTTCGCTAGTAAGGTAGGCCGACGTAGTTTTCGGCCAGCGCCCTTTGGGCAGTCTGCGATCCTTGCAGGTACCGCAGTTCGGCATCCTGAATGGCCTGATCAAAGGGTGTCTGGTCCGGAAAACGGTGCATCGTCGTCGTAAACCACCAGCTGAACCGGATCGCATTCCATACCCGCGCCAAAGCTGTGTGCGAATAGCCATCAAGGCCACTGTCGTCTGCTTGGAGGTAATGCAGTTTCAGCGCTTCATACAAATAATGCACGTCAGATACGGCGAGATTCAGGCCCTTGGCACCGGTCGGCGGTACGATATGTGCAGCGTCGCCTACAAGGAAAAGCCGCCCCCATCGCATCGGATCGGCGACGTAGGATCGAAGGGGGGCGATCGATTTCTCTATCGTGGGGCCCGTCACCAGCGCCTCTGCCGCGTCGTGCGGCAAGCGGCGCCGGAATTCGTCCCAAAAGGCGTCGTCAGTCCACTTTTCGATCGGGTCGTCGACCGGGGCCTGAATGTAATAGCGGCTAAGGTTTGAATTTCGCATTGATGCCAGTGCAAAGCCGCGGGGGTGGTTTGCATAGATCAACTCGTGGCTGACAGGCGGTGTCTCGGACAGCACGCCAAGCCAGCCGAACGGATAGACCCGCTCGTACTCAGTCAGGACATCCTTAGGGATCGCCTGACGCGAGGGGCCATGAAACCCGTCACAGCCCGCAACAAAATCGCAGTCGATGCGGTATTCAGTACCGTCGAGATTATAGGTGACGTAGGGGGCATCCGTGTCCAGATCATGGGGTTTTGTGCCTTCGACCCGATGGATCACGATGCCGCTCGCTTTTTCCCGGGCGTCATAAAGATCGCGGGTCACCTCTGTCTGGCCGTAGACCATCACCCGCTTGCCGATTAACGCGTCAAAGTCGATGCGAAAGCCTTCGTTCTGCATGGCCAAATAGGTGCCAGTGTGGGGTAGGCCTTCGGCATGGGCGCGGGTCGCGATGCCCGCCTGTTCAAGCATACCAACGGTGCCATATTCTAACACGCCGGCGCGGATGCGACCGAGGACGTATTCACGGGTCTGACGTTCCAGCACGACCGAGGCGATGCCTGCCCGGTCCAGTAGCTGCGACAATAGCAGACCCGAGGGGCCACCCCCGACAATACAAACCCGCGTACGCATGACGTTCCTCCTTAACCGATCTTGCAAATCTGGACCAGACAGCGCCAAGATACAGGCAGAATCGGAGCCAAAACTTGGATAATACAACCAAACGCAGTCCGGCCTTTGCGCTTTATGGTGAGGGGCGGATTTTTCCCGACGTCCTGCACTGCGAGGATATAAATGCCCGCGCCCATCGGCACGGATGGAAGATCGCGCGACATCGCCACCCGGACCTGCACCAGTTCTTTGTGGTTCAAACCGGCGGCGTGACATTGCGTCTGGCCGACGGTGACAGAGTCCTGACTCCGCCCGTGGTATTATCAGTGCCCGCGGGGTTAGAGCATGGCTTTGTCTTCGCCGACGGTACCGTAGGTTATGTTGTGACGGTGCCGCGTGACTTGTTGAGTGAACTGGAAACCTTTGGTTTGCATCATCTTCGGGTACAGCCTGCGACACCGCGTATGGCCGCCATGTTCGATGCGATCGCCAGCCGCCACGCGGATCAGGGCGGGGCGCGCGATCTGGCATTGCAAGCCCTTGTCGTGGCGTTGGGCTGTGATCTGGTCGCTGGGACTATGACTGCGAATGATGGCGAGGGGGGACTTTTTGCCCAGTTCGAGGATGTTCTGCGCGCGCATGCGACCGAAGGATGGATGGTTGCCGAATATGCGGCCGCGCTTCGGACGTCAGCGACGCAGTTGAACCGGGTCGTGCGGGCGCAGGCTGATCTATCGGTGATGGGGGCGGTGCAGGCGCATTTGTTGGGATTGGCGGCGCGCAGGCTGGCGTACACGCGTCAGCCAGTAACTGCGATTGCCTATGAGTTGGGCTTTTACGATCCCGCCTACTTTGCGCGGGTGTTTCGAAAAGGGCTAGGGGTGTCGCCGCGGGCATATCGGCAGCAGTTCAGTTAGCAGGACGCGACGACTACAGGACGTGTCCCATTCCTAGGTTATTATCTAAATTCTAATGGCTGTTACCCACGGTCTTGGAGTATTTTGAACGACAAGAAAAAGGGCCGCCCGATGATGGGGCGGCCCTTGTGGCTGTCTTAGACCATTTCGAGTTCTTGTTCGGGCTCTTTTGCACCGGTCATGTAGCCGACGGCGTCGGACATCGAGTGGTTCTTTGGGTTGATAACGCAAAGCCGTTTGCCCAGACGGTGGACGTGGATGCGGTCCGCGACCTCGAACACATGAGGCATGTTGTGGCTGATCAAGATGATCGGCACGCCCCGCGCACGCACGTCCTGAATCAGTTCCAGCACCTTGCGGCTTTCCTTTACGCCAAGCGCGGCTGTCGGCTCGTCAAGGATGATGACCTTTGACCCAAAGGCAGCAGCCCGGGCCACAGCGACGCCCTGACGCTGGCCGCCTGACAGAGTTTCAACCGCTTGGTTGATGTTCTGGATCGTCATGAGTCCCAATTCGCTTAGTTTTTCGCGGGCGAACTTTTCCATCGCACCCCGGTCAAGCTGGCGCAGCCATTTGCCAAGGAACCCCGGCTTGCGCAACTCGCGGCCCATAAACATATTGTCGGCGATCGACAGGGCAGGGGACATGGCTAGCGTTTGATACACCGTTTCGATTCCGGCATCCCGCGCCTCAATCGGCGTTTGAAACTGAATTTTCTTGCCTTCAAGATAGATATCGCCAGCATCAGGGATTACTGCACCAGAGACGGCCTTGATCAAGGATGATTTTCCGGCACCGTTGTCGCCGATCACAGCCAGAATTTCGCCCGGATAAAGATCAAAATCGCAATTATCGAGGGCGGTGACTTTGCCATAACGCTTAACCAGATTACGGCCTTTGAGAATGGGTTCCATTATGCAGACACCTTTCTGATCCATTGGTCCACGGCGACAGCGACGATGATCAGCGCACCGATGAAAAGATACGTCCATTGAGCGTCGGCGCCAGCCAGACGTAGGCCCAGCGTGAAGACACCGACGATCAGCGCGCCGAACAGCGACCCCATGATCGACCCGCGCCCACCAAATAGCGAGATGCCACCGATCACCACAGCGGTGATAGACTGAATGTTCGCTTCTTGCCCGGATGTCGGAGAGACGGAACCGATACGCCCGATCAACGCCCAGCCCGCGAAAGCACAGATCAAACCGGCCAATGCGTATACCGCGATCAGCACACCGTCGACGTTGACGCCTGATAGCTTTGCCGCCTCTGCATCGTCGCCTACTGCATAGATATGGCGACCAAAAGCAGTCTGGCGCAGGACGTAAGCAAGCACCGCCACAAGCGCGATCATGAAGATGACGCCGACAGTCAACACCGCACCACCGCGACCAGCCTCGTCGGCACCAATCTTGAAGGTCGTGCCGAAGACTTGCAACAAGGGTGCTTCGCTTCGAATTTCTTGACTACGGATCGTCTCGTTCGCGGAATAAAGGAAATTTGCAGCCAAGATGATCTGCCATGTGCCAAGCGTCACAATGAACGGGGGCAGCTTCATCTTTGCGACAAGCCAGCCGTTCGCAGCACCCATTGCCGTGCCAGCGATCAGGCCGCAGGCAATCGAGACTTCTACGGGGATACCGTACCGAAAGGTGAACTGGCCCATGATAACGGACGACATCACCATGATCGCACCGACCGACAGGTCGATACCTGCGGTTAGGATAACAAGCGATTGCGCCGCAGCGACAATACCGACCAGCTGCACCTGTTGCAGGATCAGTGTCAGCGAAGAGGCGGAAAAGAACTTTTCGCCCAGAATGCTGCCGAAGACTAGGATTGACGCCAACAGAACGACGAGCGGGACCAGCGACGGAGTGACGTGCAGCGCATGCTGCACCTTCTTTACAAAGCTTTTGTGATCGTCGCGAAACTCGGCCACAGCCTCCTCACGCTTTACTTTGACTACGGATTCATAATCGTCGGATTGCGATGCCATCGCCTGACTCCCCCTCGTTTGAATGTGCTGTCTTGCCGGTCGCAGCCAACTGGCCTCCCCGGACTTTAGCAAAAGGGGCGAACCTTGGCCCGCCCCAATTCGTTTTAGTAAGTTTGACCTGACCGGGTCAATTTAGCCCCAGCAGATCTTTGTGCCTTCTTCAGCATTGATCGACTCGACACCTTCGACAGGTGCGTCGGTGATCAGCGTCACGCCGGTGTCAGTGAAGTCCTTGCCTTCGGTCGGTGTCGGCAATGTGCCGTCAGCTGCGAATGCAGCAATCGCTTCGACGCCCAGCCGGGCCATTACCAGCGGGTACTGCTGGCTGGTCGCACCGATCACACCGTCAGCGACGTTCTGAACGCCTGGGCAGCCGCCGTCGACGGAAACGATCAGGACGTCGTTTTCGCGACCGACAGCGCGCAATGCCTCATAAGCGCCAGCAGCAGCGGGTTCGTTGATCGTGTAGACGACGTTGATTTCAGGATCGACGGCGAGGAGGTTTTCCATCGCCGTACGGCCACCTTCTTCGTTGCCGGCGGTTACGTCGTTGCCGATGATACGCGCGTCATCTTCATCGCCGATAACCTTGGGATCGCCCAGTTCGATGCCGAAGCCCTGCAGGAAGCCTTGGTCGCGCAGAACGTCGACTGTGGGCTGGCTGACGGCCAGGTCCAGCATCGCGATCTTTGCGTCTGCAGCTGCGTCGCCCAGCGTGGCGGCGGCCCACTGACCAATCAGCAGACCTGCGGCGAAGTTGTCGGTCGCAAAGGTCGCATCAGCAGCGTCTGCAGGGGACAGCGGGGTGTCCAGCGCGATGACCAGCAGGCCAGCGTCGCGGGCTTTTTGCACAGAGTCGACGATGGCAGAGGTGTCGGACGCAGTGATCAGGATACCCTTTGCACCAGCAGCGATGCAGGTCTCGATTGCAGCGACCTGAGTTTCGTTGTCGCCGTCAACTTTGCCAGCGAAAGAGTTCAGTGTCATGCCAAGATCGGCGGCAGCAGCTTCGGCGCCTTCCTTCATCTTGACGAAGAACGGGTTGGTGTCCGTCTTGGTGATCAGGCATGCGGACATGCCGGTGTGTGACTCGGCGCTGGCGGAACCGGCCAGAGCGATCATAGCAAGCGCAGTACCTGCAAACAGTTTATTCATGGAAGCCTCCCAAAGATTGACAGACGGTCGAAACCGCCGTTGCCCCTCACCCTCCCGGCTTGGGGACTGACCTTAGAAAAGATGATTCGAAGCGATTCGTCAATAAGTAAATAAACTTGATTTATTAATGAGATTCGTCAGTAATACACGCAGGGAGGACGATACATGACCGACACTGACCTGCGCGATCCGGGCGTCGGGCGTAATCAGCGCACGCTCCGCGATCACAACGAGAGGCTAATACTGACCACATTGTTGCGCAATGGGGGATCTGCGGGCAGTGATATTGCGCGCCGGACCGGATTGTCGCCACAAACCGTATCAGTCATCCTACGTGGACTGGAACAGGATGGGCTTCTGAATAGGGGCGATCCGCAGCGCGGTCGCGTCGGCAAGCCGTCCATTCCGATGGAGATTGCGCCGAACGGCGCATATGCCGTCGGACTTAAGATCGGGCGGCGCAGTGCCGATCTGGTGTTGACGAACATGCTGGGTGCCATCGTGGCAGAACGAACGTTGACGTATCGCTATCCCATGCCACAGCCGATCCTGACCTTCCTTCGTGACGGTCTCGACGCCTTTGCTACCGGCTTGGGGGCAGGTGCGCAGCGTATTGCTGGCATCGGCGTCGCCACTCCATACGAGATCTGGAATTGGTACGACACTATTGGCGCCCCTGCCGAAGCCTTGTCAGAATGGCGTAGCTTTGATTTTGGCACCGCCATAGCGTCGTTTTCTGCTTTGTCCGTTTTCGTAGAGAACGATGCAACGGCTGCCAGCCGCGCCGAACAGATTTATGGCGGTGGGCGCAATTGGCGCGATTACGCTTACTTCTTCGTCGGATCTTTCATCGGCGGTGGCGTGATCCTGAATCATTCGGTTTTTGACGGGCCAACACGCAACGCTGGGGCCTTCGGTTCGTTGCCAATGCGGTCGCGTGACGGACGCGATATTCAGTTAATCGACACGGCCTCCCTTCACCTGCTTGAAACTGCTATGCAGGCAAAGGGCCACGATCCGGCGGCTATGTGGACGCAACCACAGGACTGGTCGGCGTTCGATGAAGTCGTTTCCCTTTGGATCGAAGCTACCGCGGAACAACTCGCCCTCGCATCGCTGACCGTCTGTGCCGTCATCGATTTCGAAGCGATCGTGATCGACGGCGGGTTCCCTGCAGATGTAAGGGAGCGGCTAGTTGCCGCGACAAGGACACATCTGGAAAAGCTAGATCTACGCGGCCTTCAGATGCCTGTCATTGCGGCGGGTAGTATCGGTCCAAACGCACGCGCGTTGGGCGCTGCGGCTACGCCGATCATGTCACAATTCTTTCTGAACACCCACGCAGAGTTGGGCAGTTAAGCGCGGTTCCGGCGTGAACCGTCGTATCGCAGCACCGCGGCATCACTGACGGACAGCAGGCGTCTGGCGTAGTCGCCATAGGCGGCGACGTCGTCGCGCAGGGCAGGCATACGTCGGAACATGCGGTCACGGTCATCAGGGGCGACACTGGCAAGAGCGGCGCTGCCGGGGTGAAAGCTTTCGGTGGCGACGCCATTCGCAAAGACGATCTGGTGCTGTGCCAGCATCATGTGAATATAGGTCACCCCATGTGGATTGCGGTCACGCAAGACCTTAGAGTCGTCTATGAGGTCACGCGCGGTGACCAGCACTTCGTCGGTGTTGAACAAGGCGCGGGCGCGGGGGCCACGCAGCACGATGCGATGATCCGGTGAAACCAGCAGCCCGGTATCCGGGATGTCGCGGTCTAGTGCGCCAGCACGCAGCCGTACTGGGGCAAGGTCTGGCATTGCCATCAGGCGGGCGCCACTGATGCGCCGCTGTCCGATCCACAAAACCTCTGCCGCGCCGTTGTCCTGCGTTTGCACGCGACATCCTTCACCTAACGATGCCACATCGCGCGGCCCGTCCGGCGTCAGAATCATCGTGCCGGGGGTAAAGCAGATGACACCGCGTGGTACCTCCTCGGCCTCGGCCAAGGTCGTGGCATCGATGCAGTGGCGGACGACCCACAAATCACGCCCACGCGGCGGAATTGCATCAAGACACATCAGCAACGGTTTGCGGCCCGCCCCGCGCGGGATCAGGGTCACATCCCATGCGTTCGTGGCGTCAGTCACCGTAAATGTTTTGCCGAAAAGCGGCTGCTGCAGCACCAACGGTGCCACACGGTCGGGCACGCCTGCAGCGGCCAGAATGCGGCGTACTGTCGGTGCAGCCCGCTTTCGCAGATTTGCCACGTCCTCTGATTGTCCCAGCGGAAGGATCGTATTTGGTCCATCCACGCGCACCGGCTCTCCGGTCCAGGACCACAGGCCCCCAATGCGCATATCAGCAACCGGCGCAGATTTGCGCCCGTCCAGTTCCGTCTGTGACCAAGGAATGACAAACGTGCCAGATAAGCCCGCTTTCATGCCGAAATCTCTGCTTCTTGTCTGCGTCCCGCGTCGTTGTTCGCGCAAGATCTTAGCAAAAGGCTAGCAAGCGGTACCCCGCACGAGCAAGCGACACTTGCATCGCAGGGTCGCTTTTTGTCAGAAGCTGAAGTTGAGCTTTAGCGATCCCACGACCTGACCGGTGTCTTGCCCCTCGAATTCGGGGCTTAGGTAGGTCGCCCCGTAAAAGAAGGATAAATCCGGTGTCGGCTGCCAGTTCACACCAGCCCTAGCACGAGAACGGGTTTCAGACACAACATAGCCTTTGGACTCTGGTAGGAATAGACTGTCTTTTACCGCGGCCACATCCCCGCCAAGTACAAAGCTGACGCCGGTGTTGTCGTCTTGGGTGCCACGATAAAGTTGCCCGGTTGCAACATCGCGCAACATCAGGTCGTCCGTCCCCAGGCGACCGATAATCAGATCGGCCCCAGCGCGCACTAAATCCTCTGCCCCGGTCTGGGCCTGCACAAAGGTCCGCATCGTCGTCGCGTAGGGCAGTGCATGGGTCACATCTGCTTCGATCGCGCTTTGGACGGCGAATTGGTTAGGTAATTGCCGGCGAGTCGACGGGCGGGGCAAGCTGAAGGTCTTGTGGTAGGCTTCCTGAAAGTCCGCCATACCGGTCTGCGGGCCGATTGCCAGAACGTCGGTGCCAAGGCTGACGTCAACCCGATCGTTCAAAACGCCGCCGTGGGTGTGCAAACCCATGGATAGGATGCCGGCATAGGGGCGGTCGCGGGTGCCTCGCGTGGGGGCAATAATCTCTGACCGAAAACGGTATTCAAGCACCTCTCCCAGCCCTTGCGGAGTGCCGTCATACGGTTTGGGGGCGCGTAAGTAGCTGAAAACATAGCTGCCAGTGCGCCAGCGGTCGCCGCCATCGCCCAACAAGTCGTTGTTGAACAGCCGGCCTGTTCCGATCCCTTCGCGGGACTGGGCCACTGTCAAGCTTGGTGCGATGCTGATCAAACAATACAATAGCAGGGCCAAATGGCGCATAGTTCGTCCTAAGATTCGGCCCCCCCCGGGATTGCCCCTTGATATAAACGCACAGCGAGTCGAACCAGCAGAAGAATTCAGTAGTTGGACATTATGGCCGCACGGCAACAGTGATTAATGAAAGAGAAACGCGCGTCCTCCGTTGTACAAACAGGGCTCGCGCAAGGGTTGCTGCTTGAACGTCTTGCCTTTGCGGACGGAACCGGGTGGAATGGACCGGTAACGTTTCGGACCGCAGGCGCACAACGCCGCAGCCGCCGAGTCGAAAGAAGGGGCCGTCATGCCAAAGACACCGACACCGGGCGCAGAGGCCCTCGTCGATCACAACGCTGCAAAAGCCATCTTAAGTGGTCATTGTGCAGATCCTTTCGCACAATTGGGGATGCAGGACCGCGGCGGAGTCACCTTGCTGACCGTCTTTCTGCCAGGCGCGGATACCGTCACTTGTCTAGCGTCCAAAACCAAGATTGCGATGACCCCGCTGCCCGATTACCCGGGCCTCTTCGTAGCCTCCTTTGCAAAAGCCCCCAAGACCTACCGCCTGCAAGCGACCGCACAGGGCTACACTTGGGATTTTGATGACCCTTATCGCTTTGGTTGTGTGCTGACGGACGAGGATATCTATTTCATCGGTGAAGGCACGCACAGGCGCCTTTGGCAGGCCCTGGGCGCGCATGTTGTGACGCTAGATGGTGTGACAGGGACACATTTCGCCGTTTGGGCACCCAATGCGCAGCGCGTGTCGGTCGTTGGCGCGTTGAATGTCTGGGACGGACGGCGTACGCCGATGCGGCGTCGGCACGGCGGCATCTGGGAAATCTTCATGCCGGGGATCGGGCCCGGCGAGGTCTATAAATACGAGATTATAGGTGCACATGGCGAACGTCTGCCGCTGAAGGCCGATCCTTTTGGTTTCGGGTCAGAGCATCCGCCGCGCACCGGATCAATCGTGCGCGATCTGTCCCACGCTGACTGGCACGACGCGACTTACATGCAGACGCGGGCGCTGGCACAGTCTATTGAAGCGCCGATCAGCATCTATGAGGTTAACCTTGCTAGTTGGAAGCGTGCCGCTGGCAACCGCCCGCTGTCCTATGTCGAGCTAGCAACAGATTTGGTCGATTATGCAGCTTGGATGGGGTTCACCCATATCGAGATGATGCCAATTTCCGAACACCCGTTTGACGGGTCATGGGGCTATCAGCCGATCGGCATGTTCGCTCCGACCATTCGCCACGGCACCCCGGACGAGTTCCGCGCTTTTGTCGATGCGGCCCACGCCAAGGGTCTTGGTGTATTGCTGGACTGGGTTCCGGGGCATTTTCCGACAGACGAACACGGTCTTGGGAATTTTGACGGCACGCACCTTTTCGAACATGCCGATCCGCGCGAAGGCTTTCATCAGGACTGGAATACCCTGATTCCGAACTTTGGTCGCAACGAGGTGGCGAACTACTTCACGGCCAATGCCCTTTATTGGCTTGAAGAATATCACCTCGATGGGATCCGCGTCGATGCTGTCGCGTCCATGCTGTACCGCGACTATAGCCGCAAGCATGATGAATGGGTGCCGAACAAGGACGGCGGGCGCGAGAATTACGAGGCGATTAGCCTGCTTCAGAATGTGAACACCCTGACCTACAGCGAGGTGCCGGGCATTGTGACCATCGCAGAGGAAAGCACCGCATTTCCGGGCGTGTCGCGCCCCGTCGAGTATGGCGGCCTTGGGTTTGGATTCAAATGGAACATGGGCTGGATGAACGACAGCCTGCGGTACATGGAAAAGGATCCCATCCACCGCCAGCACCATCACCACGAAATGACGTTCAGCCTGCATTACGCCTTTGGTGAAAACTATGTGCTGCCGATCAGTCATGACGAGGTCGTGCACGGCAAAGGGTCCATGTTGCACAAGATGCCGGGAACCGTGTGGGAACGCTTCGCAAACTTGCGTGCCTACTATGGTTTCATGTGGACGCATCCGGGCAAGAAGCTTTTGTTCATGGGCCAAGAATTTGCGCAATCGAAGGAATGGAACCACAACCAAAGCCTTGACTGGCACGAATGCGACGATGGACGACACAAGGGCATGCAGATGTGGGTTCGTGATCTGAACCTGTTCTATCGTGCTACGCCCAGCTTGTATTTGAACGACACACGTCCCAGCGGTTTTCAGTGGCTAGAGGCGAACGACGCTGCCCGGTCCGTCTTTGCATTCGTACGTCATGGGGATGAGGGTGATCCAAAAGTGGTGGTCGTAATGAACATGACCCCGGTTGAGCGACCAAATTATCGTGTCGGCCTGCCACTGCCCGGCCATTGGCGAGAAGCGCTTAATTCCGATGCAGAAGCCTATGGCGGCGGCGGTCGAGGTAACTTGGGCGGTGTCACGACGGAAAAAACGCCTTGGATGGGACAAGATCAGTCTGCGGTGATGAACATTCCGCCGCTTTCGACAGTTATATTTATCCACGACGACGACTGATTTATTTCTGGGAGGAATCATATGAAGCCGACGCCAAACACCCGTTTGTCCAACCGCGCACTGGCCTTCGTGCTGGCGGGCGGTCGTGGCAGCCGACTGAAGGAATTGACCGACAACCGTGCTAAGCCTGCCGTTTATTTTGGCGGCAAGACCCGGATCGTCGATTTTGCCCTGTCTAACGCCTTGAACTCTGGCATTCGAAAGATGGCGATTGCCACGCAGTACAAGGCCCACAGCCTGATCCGGCATTGCCAGCGTGGCTGGGGCTTTCTACGTGCGGAACGGAACGAATTTCTGGATATCTTGCCCGCGTCCCAGCGGATGGGCGAAACAAAATGGTACATGGGCACGGCCGATGCAGTGACCCAGAATATCGACATCATCGACAGCTATGACGTGGACTATATCGTCGTGCTGGCGGGCGATCACATCTACAAGATGGATTACGAGGTCATGCTGCAACAGCATGTCGACACCAATGCTGATGTGACCATCGGCTGTCTGACGGTCCCCCGAATGGAAGCGGTGGCCTTCGGTGTGATGCACGTTGATGCAAAAAGCCAGATCACGGATTTCTTGGAAAAGCCGAAAGATCCGCCCAGCATTCCCGGCGATCCCGATCATGCGCTGGCATCTATGGGTATTTATATTTTCGACTGGAAATTCCTGCGCGCAGCCTTGCTTGCTGACATGGACGAAGCCAATTCCAGTCACGATTTTGGCCATGACATCATCCCGAACATCGTCAAGAACGGCAAGGCGATGGCTCATCGGTTTGAGGATAGCTGCGTCACCTCTGGCTTGGAAAAAGAGCCTTATTGGCGCGATGTCGGCACGATCGACGCATTCTGGCAGGCAAATATCGACCTGACGCAATTCACACCACCTTTGGACCTTTACGACACCAGTTGGCCGATCTGGACCTATGCAGAAAGTGTCCCCCCGGCCAAGTTCATCCACAACGAAGATGGCCGCCGCGGGTCTGCCGTATCCTCGATGGTCTCTGGCAACTGCATCATCTCGGGATCCGAAATCTCGGAGTCCTTGTTGTTTACTGGGGTGCGTACCCATTCATATGCCAAGCTGCACAGGGTTGTCGCGCTGCCGGACGTGACGGTGAACCGCAAGGCGATCCTGCGCAACTGCGTCATCGACCGTGGCGTTGTGATCCCCGAAGGCCTGAACGTCGGCGTCGACGCTGACGCTGATAATGCCAACGGTTTTCGGGTGTCTGAAAATGGTATCGTCCTTGTCACCAAGACGATGATAGAAGCCTACAACGCAAAGGTCTGAAACATGCCGGGTCGTGTCCTCTCCGTCGCCTCTGAATACGTGCCGCTGGTCAAAACTGGCGGTCTGGCCGACGTGGCGGGCGCGTTGCCCGGTGCGTTGGCCGGGCAGGGGTGGGACATGCGAACCCTGCTGCCCGCCTACCCCGGCCTGATTGATAAAGCGCACGCCACAGAAGAGGTCTGGTCCCATCTCGACCTTTTTGGCGGGCCGGGACGTGTCCTGATGGGGCAGGTGGGCGGCAATGCTGTCCTGCTTCTGGATGCGCCGCACCTTTATGACCGTGCAGGTGGACCCTACGGTAATCCCAAGGACTATCCCGACAACGCCCAACGGTTTGCGGCCCTCTCTTGGGTTGGCGCCCGGATTGCGATCGACGGATTGTCCGATGGCTGGGTGCCTGATGTGCTGCATTGCCATGACTGGCAATCCGGTTTTGCCCCCGCGTATCTGCGTTTTTCTGGTGATAAGCGGGTCAAGTCCGTCATGACGATCCACAACATCGCGTTTCAGGGAAACGCATCTGCCGCGCTGCTTGGGGAATTGCGCTTGCCGTTCGAGGCGTTCAACTCTGACGCGCTGGAATATTGGGGGCATTTGTCCAGCCTGAAAGCTGGATTGGCCACCGCCGACGTGATTACAACTGTTAGCCCCACCTATGCTGCTGAATTGATGCGGGGCGATTTCGGTATGGGAATGCAAGGGTTACTCGCTTACCGCGCCGCTGACTTGACGGGAATTCTTAATGGTATCGACGAGGATGTCTGGAACCCAGAGACCGACACAGAGATCGCGCATCGCTACAGTAAAACAAGTTTGGCTAAAAAAGCTCCGAATCGTGCTGCTTTGACTGCAGAGTTCGGCCTGACCGGGATTGACGGGCCGTTAGCTATCGTGGTCAGCCGTCTGACTGATCAGAAAGGTATCGACCTGATCGTAGAATGTGCCACGGATTTTGTCGCGATGGGTGGCGGTTTGGCGATCCTCGGTTCCGGAGAGGCGCATTTGGAACAAGCATTGAAGGATTTGGTCAAGGCACACCCGGGTAAGATCGGCCTGCGCATTGGCTACGACGAGGCACTCGCCCATCGTATGTTCGCCGGTGGCGACGCGGTGCTTGTGCCTTCCCGGTTTGAACCCTGCGGTTTGACCCAGCTTTATGGGTTGCGCTATGGCTGCGTGCCCGTCGTGGCGCTGACCGGTGGTTTGGCTGATACCGTGATCGACGCCAATCCCATGGCGCAACAGGCCAAGGTCGCGACTGGCGTGCAATTTCATCCGGTCGATGCGCTGGCATTCGGTCAGGCGTTGCGCAGGCTTGTCGATTTACACGAAAATAGCAAGAATTGGTCCGCTATGCAAAAACGCGGGATGTCACAGGCGCTCGGTTGGGATACATCTGCCGCAACTTATGCCCAATTATACGAGTCCCTGACCGCGTGAATGTCACATTGAACCAAGGCATCCCCACCAAGCTACGTGACCACCCCCTTTCTGCGGGGCGTCCACATCCGCTTGGCGCAACCTTCGACGGGCAAGGGGTGAATTTTGCCGTCTTCTCTGAACATGCCGAAGCGATTGACCTGTGTCTCTTTACGGAAGACGGCCGCAAGGAACGCGCGCGGCTGCCGCTGTTGGAGCGTGACGGAGACATCTGGCATGTTTACGTCACCGGCCTGACACCGGGTACCAAATATGGCTTCCGTGTTCATGGCCCCTACGAGCCAGAAGCTGGCCACCGCTTCAATTACAATAAGCTGTTGCTGGACCCTTACGCTAAGCGTCTGTCGGGCAAACTGCGTTGGTCTGATGCCGTCATGGGCTACCGCGTCGGAAGCCCCAAAGGTGACTTAAGTTTCGACAACCGCGACAGCGCTTTTGCTATGCCTCGTTCCATGGTTGTGGACCCGTCCTTCAATTGGGGCGACGACAAGCCACCAGCTGTGACCCCCTCGGACACGGTGATCTACGAGGCGCACGTCAAGGGTATGACCGCCCGCATGCCCGGCGTATCCCCCATGACTCGTGGCCGTTTCTTGGGCATGGCGTCGGAACCGGTGCTGGAACACCTCACACGTATCGGTGTGACTACGGTGCAGTTGATGCCTGCGCAGGCCTATGTTGACGACCATTTCTTGTCGCAACAGGGGCTGCGGAACTACTGGGGTTACAATTCTATCGGGTTTTTTGCGCCAGAACCGCGCTACATGACCGATCAAGGCATCTGGGAGTTCCAGACGATGGTACGCCGCTTCCATGCGGCCGGAATCGAGGTTGTCCTAGACGTCGTTTACAATCACACAGCCGAAGGCAACGAGATGGGTCCGACCCTGTCTTTCAAGGGGTTCGACAACTTGTCGTACTACCGTTTGGCCGAAGATAAGCGGTTTTATGTCAACGACACCGGCACTGGTAATACCCTGCGGGTCGAACACCCGATGGTACTGCGCATGATCATGGATTCCATGCGGTATTGGGTCGAGGTGATGCATGTCGACGGCTTCCGTTTTGACCTTGCGACGATCCTCGCCCGTGAAGAAAACGGCTATGACCGTCAGGGTGGTTTCCTTGACGCGTTACGGCAAGATCCCGTCCTCAGTCAGGTCAAACTGATCGCAGAGCCGTGGGACCTTGGCCCCGGCGGCTATCAGCTGGGTAACTGGCCGCATCCGTTTCTGGAATTCAACGACAAGTATCGTGACAACGTCCGCAAATACTGGCGTGGGGATCGTGGAATTACCGCCGATCTGGCAAAACGTATCGTCGGCAGTGCGGAACAATTCGACCATTCGGGTCGGGCCGCGACGTCTTCGATCAACTTCGTCACCGTTCATGATGGGTTCGTGTTGGAAGACCTCGTTAGCTATAACGTCAAGCACAATGCCGCCAATGGCGAAGATAACCGCGACGGCAAGGACGACAATTACTCTGACAACATGGGTCATGAAGGTCCGACGGATGACGCAACCATCCGGGCGGCGCGTGCACAGCGCAAGCGGAACTTGCTGGCGACGATGTTCCTATCCCAAGGTACGCCAATGTTGCTGGCAGGTGACGAATTCGGCAATTCACAATGGGGTAACAACAACACCTACGCGCAGGATAACGATCAGGGATGGATCAATTGGCATAAGCCTGACCATAAATTACTGGCATTTGTCGAGCGGTTGGCCGACCTGCGTCGCGCCCACCCTGTGCTACGCCAATCTCGCTTTTTGCACAGCCGGGCGCGCCGCACTGATGGCAAGCCGGATCTGTTCTGGCGTATGCCGGACGGTCGCGCGCCGAAGTCGACCGACTGGCAAAACCCAGATTGGCGCGCCCTGTCGGTCGAGGTGCGGACATCGTCAGATACGCCCGAATATGCCGCATCATCCGATGTGCTTTTCCTGACTTTTAACGCGGGTGACGAAGTGACTATCGTGCTGCCCGATCTGCCACCAAACTGCCTGTGGGAACTGGTGCTTGATACCGCCGCACCAGACGAAGGTGCCCAATGTATCGCTGGACGCAGCGTAAAGGTTGCGGCCCAATCCGTCTGTGTTTTTGCCCAGACGCCCGCCTGAACTAGCCTCACGGTCGAGGAGGACCGCCCATGCATATCGTCACAACCCAACCGATTGAGGGGCAGAAGCCTGGCACATCCGGCCTGCGCAAGAAGACACGTGTCTTTATGCAGGCGCATTACCTTGAAAATTTTGTCCAGTCCGTGTTCGACGCCATTGGCGGGGCTGAGGGCAAAGCTTTCGTCGTCGGCGGCGATGGGCGGTTCTTTAATGATCGCGCGGCGCAGGTCATCCTGCGCATGGCTGCCGCCAACGGTGCTGCCCATGTCATCGTGGGGCAGGGTGCCTTGCTGTCCACGCCTGCCGCGTCGCACCTGATCCGCCTGAATAATACTGACGGCGGTCTCATCATGTCTGCCAGCCACAACCCGGGTGGCGAGGACGAGGACTTCGGCATCAAGTTTAATGGTCCGAATGGCGGCCCGGCGGCAGAAGGCCTGACTGACAATATCTTTGCCCGCACGACAGAGATTACGGCGTACAAGATCACCGACGCGCAGGATGTCGACCTTGGCACCGTCGGCGAAACATCGTTAGGCGACATGAAAATCACTGTCGTTGATCCCGTGGCCGACTACGCTGCGCTGATGGAAACGCTTTTCGATTTTGCCGCTATCCGCGCCATGATTGCGGACGGCTTTCGAATCAGCTTTGACGCCATGAACGCCATAACCGGACCCTATGCGTCCGAGATCATCGAGAACCGCCTTGGTGCCGCAAAGGGCAGTATTGTCCACGGCACGCCATTGCCAGACTTTGGCGGCATGCATCCGGACCCGAACCCGACTTGGGCGCACGAGCTGATGGACACCATGAACGGTGTTAACGCGCCTGATTTTGGTGCCGCCAGTGACGGCGACGGCGACCGAAATATGGTCGTTGGGCCGAACATATATGTCAGCCCCTCTGACAGCCTTGCTGTCCTCGCCGCAAATGCGCATCTGGCACCGAGCTATTCCAAGGGTCTGGCGGGTGTTGCACGCTCTATGCCGACGTCTGCCGCTGCTGACCGCGTGGCAGAAAAACTTGGGATGCCTTATTACGAGACTCCGACGGGCTGGAAATTTTTCGGCAACCTGATGGACGACGGCCGCGTGACGTTGTGTGGCGAAGAATCCTTTGGCACCGGGTCCGATCATATTCGCGAAAAGGATGGCCTCTGGGCTGTGCTGATGTGGCTGAACATCCTCGCCGCCCGCAAGATGGGTGTCGCGGAGATCATGTACGACCACTGGCAGACCTACGGGCGGAACTACTATTCCCGCCATGACTACGAGGCGATCGACAGCGACACAGCGAATACGCTGGTGGGCGACTTGCGCGCCAAGTTGGCCGATCTGCCGGGGCAGACTGTGCAAGGCCGTACAATCGCCACCGCCGACGATTATACCTACCACGATCCGGTCGACGGTTCTGTCTCAGAGCATCAGGGCATCCGCGTGATTTTCGACGATGGCGCACGCTTTGTGATCCGTCTGTCTGGTACCGGTACATCCGGTGCGACCCTGCGGTTGTATCTTGAAACGCTGGAGCTTGATCCGGCGAATTTCGATCATGACCCGCAGGATGCTTTGGCAGGGATGATTGCTGCTGCGGAACAGATCGCTGAAATTAAGGCCCGCACGGGGCGTAACGGTCCAGACGTTACAACCTGACGCTTGCATCACGCCTCGCCTCGGACGCAGGATGAACCTACAGGACCGAGGAGGGGCGATGACGCGGACCTATCTTAAACAGGCGACGCGCAAACTGGCGGCAGGCGCGTCTGACGTGCGCCATATCGTGCAGGACATGCTGGCCCAGATCGAGGCGGGCGGTGACGCTGTGGCGCTCGACTATGCCCGGCAATTTGATCGCTACACAGGCCCCGTAGTTCTGGATGCTGATCGGATCGCAGCTGCCTGCGCCCGTGTACCCGCGTCCACGCAGGCCGACATACGCTTTGCCCATGCCAACATCCGGCGTTTTGCACTGGCGCAGTGCGCCACCGTACAGGATTTCACGATAGAGGTCGTTCCGGGTTTGACCGCCGGTCAACGGAACCTGCCCGTAGGGGTCGCGGGCTGCTACGTCCCCGGTGGCCGTTACAGTCATATCGCAAGTGCCGTCATGACCGTGACGACGGCCAAGGTTGCAGGCGTCGGCCATATTACCGCCTGTTCGCCGCCGCGCGGCCCTCATGGTATCGACGACGCGCTGATCTTTGCCGCCCATCTAAGCGGGGCAGACACCATCGTTGCGATGGGTGGGGTGCAGGCCATCGCCGCGATGGCTTTCGGTTTGTTGGGCCTGCCGTCTGCAGATATCCTTGTAGGCCCCGGCAACCCATTCGTGGCCGAAGCAAAGCGCCTGCTGTTTGGGCGGGTCGGCATCGATATGGTCGCAGGCCCTACCGACAGCCTGATCATTGCAGACAGCACAGCAGAGGCCGCGATCATTGCCGCCGACCTCGTTGGACAGGCGGAGCATGGCTATAATTCTCCCGTCTGGCTCGTCACCGACAGTGCGGCGCTCGCGCGCGATGTCATGGGCCGGGTCCCCGCCCTGATCGCCACCCTGCCAGATGTGAACCGTCTGAACGCCGAGGCCGCGTGGCGCGACTGCGCCGAAGTGATCATGTGCGACGGACCAGAGGACATGGCCGCCACGTCGGACGCCTATGCGCCTGAACATCTGCATGTTCAGGCTGCTGACCTGCCGTGGTGGCTGACCCGGTTGCGCAACTACGGCAGTCTGTTCCTAGGCGAGGAAACGACCGTCGCGTTCGGCGACAAAGCCAGCGGCACAAACCATGTCCTGCCAACAAGCGGCGCCGCAAAATATACTGGTGGCCTCTCTGTCCACAAGTTCATGAAGATCGTCACATGGCAGCAGGCTACCCGCGATGGTGCCCGCACAGTGGCAGAGGCAACGGCCCGTATTTCCCGCCTAGAGGGGATGGAGGGGCATGCCCGCAGTGCCGACGTACGACTAGCAAAATATTTTCCCGACTTCGACCCCACCACCACCCAGATCATCAGAGGGACTTCGTGAACATATCGCAAAGACTGGTCGCCGATTTCGTGGCGAATGACGTGGGCTTCATCACCACCGTCCCGTGCAAGCAACTGGCTGGTGTCATCGACGCTGTCGAAGCGCATGACGCTATCCGCCACGTCCCGGCCAATAAGGAAGATGAAGGCATGGGGCTATGCGCTGGCGCTTTCATGGGGGGCACGCGTTCGGCGATCATCATGCAAAATACCGCCATCGGTGTAACGATCAACACGCTGGTCACGTTGATCCAGTACTATCGTATGCCCCTGCCAATGCTCATTTCCTATAGGGGAGAGTTGCGCGAACCCGTCGCATGTCAGGCGGAAATGGCCGTCCATACTAAAGCGTTGTTGGCACAATTGAATGTCCCAACCTACCACTTTCACAAGACTGCTGACGCCGACGAATTCGACGCGATCCTGAAGTATACCTTCATGTGCAACAAACCTGTCGCAATCCTGACGGACGCGTCCTTTTGGGGGGGGTACGGCGAATGATCCGGTCTGAAATCCTGCGCGACATCGCGCCCATTCTTGATGGCCAATTGGTCGTCTGCAACATCGGCATCCCAAGCCAGGAACTGCACGCAATTCACGATCAGGCGAGCAATTTTTACATGCTGGGCACTATGGGCCTTGCGTCCTCGATCGGCCTTGGGCTTGCGCTGTCTCAGCCTAAAACTGTGATCGCAATTGACGGTGACGGGTCGGTGCTGACGAACCTCGGCACTCTCCCGACCATCGCGAATAACGTAGCTGACAACTATATTCTGCTGATCATCGACAATGGCAGCTACGGGTCCACAGGTGATCAGCCGACTTATGCGGGCATGAAAACCAGGCTAGAGGACGTCGCCCCGGCATGCGGCTGTGCGAATGTGGTAAGCTGCACAGGCGAAGATACTGGGTATGTGTTGAAGGCCGCCATTGCTGGCGGACAGCAGACCGTTATCGTGTGCAAATGCGACAGCGGCAACGCCAAGATGCCGGTCATCACGATGGACCCGGTCACGATCCGTGACCGTTTCATGGGTGCTGTAAAAGCGTAATCGGGACGCCGCCTTAAAGAGGGTGATCGTCCCGATCGGTGTCCCTATCCGACGTATTTTCGGTATTCGCCTTCGGTCATGAAATCGTCAAGGTCATCCATATCCTCTGGCGTGATCGCAAACAGCCAGCCGTCGCCAACGGGATCGTCGCTGATGAGGCCGGGGTTTTTGGTCAAGGCTACGTTGACCTCGACAATCTCTCCGCCGATGGGTGCTAGGATGTCAGAGGTCGTCTTTTCGCTTTCGATCACCGCGCAATCGTCGTCCTTGACGATTGCATCGCCTTCTTCCGGTAGCTCGACAAAGCTGATCTCGCCAAGCTCTGCGGCAGCATATTCTGTGATGCCGACGACGACGATGTCATCTTCGACCCGCATCCAAAGGTGTTCTTCACTGAATTTCATGGCTGTTGTCCTTGGTCGATTGTGATCTTTGGCAAAGGATAGCTGCCGATTGCTGCCCGGCAAGCTCTTGCACCGTGATCGCCGCCGCGTAAAGCTGCGTTAAACCGCAGGAGAGCCGACAATGACCGATGTTTTCATTACGGGCGCAGCCCGCACACCGTTAGGTGCGTTTCAGGGGGCTTTTGCCGATGTTACGGCCCCGCAGCTTGGCAGTGCCGCAATCCGCGCGGCGCTTGAATGCGCCGGAGTAGCGGCGGACTATGTCGGTGAAGTGCTGATGGGCAACGTTTTACCAGCAGGATTGGGGCAGGCCCCTGCGCGCCAAGCATCATTGGGGGCAGGGATCGGCGTTGAAGTCCCCTGCACGACAGTCAGCAAAGTCTGCGGGTCCGGTATGAAGGCGGTGACGCAGGGCATGGATGCGATACTTGCTGGCAACGTTACAACCGTCGTCGCTGGCGGGATGGAGAGTATGACCAACGCCCCATATTTTTTGCCAAAGGCCCGCAGCGGGGCGCGGATCGGTCACGATGTCATGCTGGATCACATGATGTTCGACGGCTTGGAAGACGCCTACGCCAAGACAAATTCCGGCGCGCGGCGGTCTATGGGAACCTTCGGTGAAGACTGCGCGTCGCAATACGGCTTTGACCGTGCGGCACAGGATGCCTTTGCGATCGCTAGCGTGATGCGGGCGAAGGAGGCGGCCGATGCGGGCTTGTTCGATTGGGAAATTGCCCAAGTCATGGCAGGACGCAAAGGCAATATCGAAGTGCGGCGTGACGAAGGCCCTGACCGAATTGACGTATCCAAGATTCCTAATCTGAGAGCCGCCTTTGCGGCCGATGGGACGATCACGGCAGCTTCGGCATCTTCGATCAACGATGGGGCTGCGGCGCTTGTGTTAATGTCAGGTGATGCGGTGCACGAGGCGGGCGCAACGCCGCTTGCCCGGATCGTCGGTCACGCAGCCTATGCTGGGGAACCGGGCTGGTTCACAACGGCCCCGATTTTTGCCAAACGCAAGCTCGCAGAGACGATTGGTTGGGATCTGTCAAAGGTGGACCTGTTTGAGATCAACGAGGCCTTTGCCGTGGTGCCTATGGCGGCGATGGTCGACTGCGGTATTCCGCACGACCGGGTCAATATACATGGCGGGGCTTGTGCGCTGGGGCATCCAATCGGCGCGTCCGGCGCGCGGATCGTGGTGACCCTGCTGGGGGCGATGCGGGCGCGCGGTGCAAAGCGCGGGATCGCCAGCATCTGTATCGGTGGCGGAGAGGCGCTCGCCCTAGCGCTGGAAGCGATTTAGAGGATCGCGGAGCGGATCGCGAACGCCACGACGGTTAGGGCGGCGACACTTGCCACCCAGATCGCTACGAACCACGCGATCCGCTGATAAAGCGGACGGTCTGTCATCAATGGTACCCGGCTTCCGGGTCAATTTTGCCCCGGAATACCCAATAGGCATAGGCCGTGTAGGCAAGGATAAGTGGGATCAAAACCACTGTGCCAACCAAGGCGAACTTTAGGCTGGAATCTGGTGCAGCGGCATCCCAGATCGACAGCGATGGCGGAACAATGTTGGGATAAAAACTGATCCCAATTCCGACAAAACTTATGACGAACAGTGCCTGCGCCGCAAGAAACGGCGTGACGTCCTGCCCACGTGCGATGCCGGTGAACAGTTTGTAGACGGCAACGGCAAGCAGGATTGGGATTGGTAGGGTGAACAAAAAACCGGGCATGGCGAACCAACGATCAAAGTAGACAGGGTTCTGGAGTGGGGTCCAAATGCTTACGGCGGCAATAAAAGCCAGCGTGCCGATGGCCAGTGGCTTGGCGAGATCGCGCATGCGGTGGTGGACGGCCCCTTCTGTTTTCATCATGACCCAAGTCGCGCCCAGCAGGGCGTAACCCACGACCACGGCAACCCCGGTTACAAGCGAAAAGGGTGTAAGCCAGTCCCACCAGCCGCCAGAATAATGGCGGTCAGTGATTTCGATGCCCTGTACCAATGCGCCAAGGGCGATGCCTTGGCATAGCGCGGCAATGGTAGACCCGCCAAAGAATGCGATGTCCCACACCTTTTTCCAACGCTCTGTCCGCCAGCGGTATTCAAAAGCAACGCCGCGGAACACGAGTGCGAGCAGCATCAAAATGATCGGCATATAAAGTGCCGACATGACGGTGGCATAGGCCAGCGGAAAGACTGCAAAAAGCCCGCCGCCGCCCAGCACGAGCCATGTCTCGTTGCCGTCCCAAATTGGCGCGACAGAGTTCATCATCGTGTCGCGGTCTTTTTTGGAGTGGGCGAAAGGAAACAGGATGCCCACCCCCAGATCAAATCCGTCAAGGACAACGTACGTTAGCACGGCGAAGGCAATCAGCCCGGCCCAGATGAATGCGAGATCGAATACAAAGTTCATAATCTTACTCCGCTGGGTGGGTGTTGTGGGTCTGTTGCAGCGGCGTAATGCCTGCCGTGCGGATCGGACCATCGCGCAGCCCCAAACGAGGGGTGCCCGGGTGTTTGCCCATCATGCGCATGATGTAGAAAGTGCCAGCGCCGAAGACAAAGAAGTAGACGACGATGAAGGCGATCAGCGATGCGGCGACTGCAGGTGCTGCCACAGGACCGAGGCTGTCAGATGTGCGCAGTAGGCCATATACGGTGTATGGCTGACGCCCAACTTCGGTCGTGATCCATCCCGCAAGCACCGCGACAAAGCCCATTGGTCCCATCAACACAGTTGCCCGGTGCAACCACTTGGTGTCGTAAAGCCGACCGCGCCATCGCTGAATGCCGCCCCACACGCCAATTCCCAGCATGGCAAAACCGATGGCAACCATGATGCGGAAGCTAAAGAAGACGATGGCGACAGGTGGTTCCTCGTCATCGGGTACCGTATCAAGACCCTTCAGCGGTGCGTTCAAGTCGTGTTCAAGGATCAAAGAGGATAGCTTTGGGATTTGGATAGCGTAGTCGATGCGCTTTTCAGACGGATTTGGAATGCCAAACAGGATCAGCGGCGCGCCGTCCGGATGACTTTCATAGTGCCCTTCCATCGCCATGATTTTAACAGGCTGGTGTTCCAGCGTGTTGATACCATGCGCATCGCCTGCGCCAATCTGCAGCGGCGTCACGATCAGTGCCATCCACATCGCCATGGAAAACATTGTGCGCGTAGCTTTGTTTTCGCGATCCTTCAGCAGGTGCCAGCCAGCAACGCCGGCGACGACGAAGGCGGTCGTCAGATACGCAGCAAGGACCATGTGCAACAATCGATAAGGGAAGGAGGGGTTGAAAATGATCGCCCACCAGTCCTCTGGCACGAATTGTCCGACTTCGTTTATGCTAAACCCTGCGGGAGTCTGCATCCAGCTATTGACGCTTAATATCCACGTGGCGGACATCAACGTGCCGCCTGCGACCATGGCTGTGGCGAACATGTGCAAGCCATTGCCTACCTTTTCGCGTCCAAACAGCATGATGCCAAGAAAACCGGCCTCAAGAAAGAATGCGCTTAGCACCTCGTATGCCATGAGTGGCCCCAATACCGGGCCCGTCTTGTCAGCGTATTCGGACCAATTGGTGCCAAATTGATAGGACATGACGATGCCCGACACGACACCCATGCCGAAGGCTACCGCAAATATTTTCTTCCAGTAGTCGAAGACCACGCGATAGGTGTTGTCGCCAGTCCAAAGCCACATCGCATTCAGTACCGCCAAAAAGCTGGCGAGCCCGATTGAAAATGCGGGAAAGATGATGTGAAAAGACACAGTGAAGGCGAATTGAAAACGTGCCAGTGTCTCTGCTGCAAAGCTGCTAAGCATAGTGATCGTCCTTGGCTGTTGCCCGAGTTAGAGGCCATCAATGTCTTTTCACGGTCACCCGGAAGGTTCCATGAGGCATACCGGCGCAGACCTGAAGCGGTCCCATCGGGGCTTAGGTCCCCATCCACCTGTTAGGCCCCACCTAATAGAGTCAAAAGGCTTGGTAAGTTCAATTTGTCGATGACAAGCCCGCGACCATCTGCATCATGCCCTCAAGACGGCACGAAGTGCCATCGTTACATTGCACGTCTGGGAGGACCGAAATGACTTTGAACCGTAGAACTCTGCTGGGGGCCGCAGGGGCCGCTGCGCTTCTTACGCTGACCGCGACTGGTGCGTGGGCGCAAGACGTGACGTTGAAGCTGCACCAGATGCTGCCCGCGCAAGCAGCCGTCCCTAAGCTTATTCTTGACGTCTGGGCCGACAAGGTCGAGGCAGAGTCGGCCGGTCGCATCAAGATCGACCGCTATCCATCCATGCAGCTTGGTGGCGCCCCGCCAGAGCTGATCGATCAGGTCGTTGACGGCGTGGCCGATATCATCTGGACGGTCGTGGGATATACACCTGGACGTTTTCCTAGCACCGAAGTGTTTGAACTGCCCTTTTTCGTAAGCGACCCCAAAGCCGCAGCTTATGCCTTTTGGAAAATGTACGAAAAGGATATGAAAGACGGCGAATTCAAAGACGTCCATATGCTAGGTACGTGGGTCCACGGGCCTGGACTTTTCCACACTCAGGAACCTGTCGAAGTACCAGCCGACCTACAAGGTATGAAAATTCGGGGCGGCTCGCGCCTTGTGAACCAGATGCTGGAAGCCGTTGGCGCGACGCCCGTTGGGATGCCTGTGCCGGCCGTATCAGAAGCGTTGTCCAAAGGTGTCATCGACGGCACCACATTGCCATGGGAAGTCACCAGCGCCCTGAAGGTTGCGGAATTGGTTCATAATCACACGGACTTCGAGGGCAACGGCCTATATACATTGGCTTTCGTCATGGCGATGAACCCCGCGTCTTACGATGGGCTGCCCGATGATCTGAAAGCTATCATCGACGCAAACTCCGGTTTGGATTTCTCTATCCTTGCAGCAGAGGTCAATCTTGGTGCAGACGCCCCGGCCAAGCAGATCGCAGAGGACATGGGCAATACATTCATTACCATCGACGCCGCTACGACAGAGGCGGACTGGATGCCGCTGGTGCAACCAATCTACGCCAGCTGGGTCGCTGATATGGACAGTAAAGGCTACGACGGGCAGGCGCTTATCGACGAGGCGCGCTCGTTAATGGCAGAATATCAGGCCGGGAACTAGTTTCGTCTTAACGCAATTTTCGGGGGCGTCCGCATATCTCGGACGCCCCCTTTCATCACGGACGCAATTTGCGCCCGGTACGGAGTCCAGCGATGCATGCCTTCTTTCTTTCTTTGTCGAAATTGATGGCCTGGCTTGGTGGTCTGATGCTGACCGCCCTGATCCTGCTCGTCTGCGCTTCAGTTCTGGGCAGAGAGCTGAACGGTCTTTTGCATGGAGAGACGATGTCCGCGCTAACACCTGGCCTTGCGACGTGGCTGCTGGATGCCGGCGTCGGCCCAGTCAACGGCGATTTTGAGCTGGTCGAGGCAGGTATCGCATTTTCGATCTTCGCTTTTTTACCGCTGTGCCAGATCACAGGTGGCCATGCATCTGTCGACGTATTCACTAACTATTTACCCGATAGCGCGAACCGAGGTCTGCGGTTGGTAACGGATATTGTCTTTGCCGCTGTCATGGTCCTGATCGCGTGGCAGCTGTGGCTAGGACTCTTATCAAAGAAATCCTCTGGCCAGACGACCTTTCTTCTGGAAATGCCGGTTTGGTGGGCCTACGCGCTGTCACTGACAGGCGCCGTCGTGGCAGCACTCGTGGCCTGCTATATTGCAATCATGCGCGTGCGCGAGACATTGACCGGTACGGCAATCCTGCCCGCCGATCTGGGGGCAGAGCATTGACCGACCTGACCATCGGGATCGTTTCGTTTCCCGCTTTGCTGTTGCTGATCTTTTTGCGCGTTCCCATCGGATTGGCGATGTTCCTCGCAGGACTTTTGGGCCTCGTTCTGGTCACCGGCGACACCACGATCGCATTCGCACGCCTAAAATCCGAGACGTTTACGACTTTTTCCAGCTATTCACTTTCTATTGTTCCGATGTTCCTGCTGATGGGACATTTCGCAACCTTGGGCGGTATGTCGCAGGCCCTGTTCAAAGCGGCAGAGGGGTTCCTTGGCCATCGCAAAGGTGGCGTTGCCATGGCCGCCATTGGCGCATGTGCAGGTTTCGGCGCGATCTGCGGGTCCAGCCTTGCGACAGCCGCCACAATGAGCAGGGTAGCTCTGCCGGAACTACGCAGATACGGCTATGCTGGCGGCTTTTCCACCGCCACGCTGGCGGCCGGCGGCACGCTGGGCATCTTGATTCCGCCCTCAATTGTGCTGGTCATCTATGCAATCCTGACTGAACAAAATATCGCCAAGCTGTTCCTCGCCGCCTTTATCCCCGGCATTCTGGCCGCGTTAGGTTACGTCATCGTCATCTCTCTTTATGTGCGTCTTTATCCTGAAAGTGCGGGCACCCGGCCACGTGTCGGGTGGTCAGAGCGTTTACGCGGCGTTGTTGCTGTTTGGCCTGTTTTGTTTGTCTTCGGACTTGTCGTCGGGGGCATTTACGCAGGCTTGTTCACGCCAACAGAAGGCGCCGCCGTCGGCGCTATGGGCACAGGGGTGATCGCATGGGCGAATGGCGGCCTGACTTTTGCCACCTTGGGCGAAAGCTTCATGGTCACGGCCAAATCCACCGCGATGATTTTTTTCATTGTGCTGGGGGCCGCCTTCTACAACGGTTTCTTGGCGTTGACACAGGTCCCTCAGGAAATTGCCCTCTGGGTTGTCGATCAAGGCCTGTCGCCCCTGTTAGTCCTGACTTTAATTCTGATTTTCTACCTCGTTTTGGGGTGCTTGATGGACAGCTTATCAATGATTTTGCTGACGATTCCGATTTTCTGGCCCGTCATGCAGGGTCTCGATTTTGGCTTCGTCACTTTGGTCGATCTGCAAACCGCCCGCTTGGCGGAATCGGTCCAAAGCGGTAGCCAGATTGCCCCTGATTTGCTTGCGCAGGCGCAGACGGCATTGACTGCTGGCGTCGAACTGACCCGCGATCAAATGTCGGATATCGGCCTGCGAGGGGCGACCGAAGGGGCATTGGCCCGAATCAATACAGAGCAGGTGGCCATTTGGTTCGGTATCCTCGTGCTGATCGTCGTCGAGGTCGGACTGATCACGCCACCCGTCGGTATGAACCTGTTCATTATCAACGCGATGGATCGTAGTACGCCAATGGTAGAGACTTATCGTGCGGTCATGTTTTTCGTGGCCTCTGACATCGTGCGCGTTGTCATCCTCGTGGCCTTTCCCATCGTCACGTTGGCGTTGATACCTTGGTAGGTTAGGCCTGCCGCTAGTCGGTCATCGGTACATCACGTCGTTTCGGATGTACTGCGCAAACATTGGTTTTGCGTGTGCCTTTTCGCGTTGGTCTTTCCGGCAGCGCGGGCTGTTTCCGATCGCCAGTGTAGCAACCTGCGCTCATCCTAGGATGCGAATATCTGCGAAATCCGGAAACTCATCGCAGGAATTTAGGGCGAATTAAGATTTTTACCGGATGGTCGCGTCAAGTCGACGTCTTCACATCCATTGAACGGAACGCACGCCCATGAAACCGATTGCCCTGTTCGCCGCCCTGATCCTCGCATCCACTGTAAAGAGTGCCTTTGCGTCGGAAGATGCCTATGCGGCGTTCGTTTCTGAAAAAGCCACTGTCTGGCTCGCAGATCCGATTGTTCAGTCCGCTATTGCGGCCAGTAATACGACCCATGCGACGCTCGTTGCGAGTGATATTTCCAATATGGACGAGGTTTGGCAGGCCGAATTGGATGGCGACGCGTCGCCCCTGATTACACAGATCTTGTCAGCCCCAGCGTCGGATTACTTGCGTGAAATCGTCGACAGTTCACAGGGTATCATCGCCGAAATCATACTGATGGACAATCGCGGCCTCAATGCCGCGATGAGCGGTGTGACATCCGACTTTTGGCAGGGTGATGAGGATAAATTCCAACAAACTTTCGGAAAGGCAGGCGGCGTTATGCATGTCGGAGCGGTCGAACTTGACGACTCGAGTGGAACCTATGTGGTGCAGGTATCAGTGCCTGTGGTGGACGCGGCAGGCTCCCCGATTGGTGCCGCAACTTTCAGTCTCGACGCTGAACGGCTCTGATGCCAGCGACGCGACGCCCATAATCACCATTTCCGAAAGAGGCTCGGCATGATCTCCGGTATAGTCAATAAAACCTCGCTTAACATCAAGGTCGCGCTTGTCGCATCCATAGCGATATTTTTGGTCTGCAGTACGCTCGCATTTCTTTACGGCGCCGGCACACGAAGCCTGACCCGTGCCTTCGTGGAGGAAAGCGGAAGCGTGCAGGCTGCAATGGCCGCAAGTTCGCTTTATGGCCCAATCCGATTTGACGATGCTGCCAGTGCCCAATCGATTTTGGCCGCAGCACTGGCAGCATCGCGGAATGCAGGGCTTGCAGCAATCATTATGAAGCCGGACGGTACGGTTTTCGCAACGTCATTCCAGCAAGATGGCGATGTTTCGAGATTGATCGCGCAGGCGTCGACCAAACTCGAAGAGGGTTTGACAACCCCGGTCATCATGCCGGGTATCGTTATGAGCCCAATCAGAAAAGATCTTGCCGATGAGGCAAATCCATCTATCGGTGTGCTCGCATTTGAATGGCGCCCGGCGGCCGTAATGGCCGAGGCTGCAAGTTCGGGCCGTAAGGCGGTAATGGCGTCCCTAGTCGTCGCTATCGCCGTGACAGGGCAATCGCGTTTGGCATCATGCTTCTTACAGCCTGTTGAGAACGCTGCATAAGAATGCCTCGTCCCAGCCAGCGCGCTTGGGTTTGATGGTGAGGGAGCCTGTGGATGTATGGCGCTGGACGACATCCAGAGCGCGACGGCGCAGCACTGCGATGTTGCTCGGGCCGTTGTCCTTTCGGTTGCGTGCGGCGTCTTCGCGGAACGAGACGTCAAGCTGCCAATGCAAAGCGTTTTCAATGG
>JAGXIQ010000030.1 GCA_024635625.1 Loktanella sp.
AATCCCCCACGTGAGTCTCCGTTCACGCGGCTTGGTATGAGTCGAGGTCAATGATCGTCCGTCTAGATTTTAAGGCCTGTGGGGCAGATCACGTCGTGCAGGTCTGACCAAATATCGCTGCCGCGTGGTCCTGCAGATAAATCCGAAGCCATGGCGTGAACGCGGTGGGATCGGCTGTCACCTCTTGCGTCAGATCTGAAAGTGCGACCCAACGAGTGGCCATGACCTCTTCTGGGTTCGATGTGATTGTAATTTCGTTGGGGGCATTTGCCGTAAAAACTTCGACAACTTCGTGTTCAATCAGTCCGCCGCCGACGTCCGCTCGATAAGTGATCCGGTCACGGTGGGTCAGTGTCAGGCCGGTGATGCCCAATTCCTCGTCCAGACGTCGGGCTGCACAAGTGGCTGCAGCCTCGCCCCAATTCGGATGGGTGCAGCAGGTATTCGCCCAAAGCCCCGGAGTATGGTATTTTCCCAACGCCCGCTGCTGGATTAGCACTTGGTCGCCCCGCATGACGAAGACACTGATTGCCTTATGCCGCAGTCCTTTTACATGGGCTTCCAGTTTTTCGACTGGCTGCAAGGCGCCATCGATCCATGCGGGGATCATGACTGTCATATGCGTGTGACGGAAACCAGCCCAGAGAGGTGGGCCAAGTTCTTGATGCCGATCTTGAGGTGCGCCATGGGACGGGCCTTTACTAGTGATTTATTCATATAGGCCTCGAAGGTCAGTTTTTGAACATCTACGTCGTGGCAAAGAGAGACAAACCGCTCACGCCGTTCGTCGGATCGGTAATAGGCGTTCTGCATCGCACCTAACACGCGGAAAACTTGCTTGTGTTCCTTCATGAATAGCCTGCGGGCGAGTTGGAGGTCTTTAATTCGCCCCGACCGTAGCTTTGCGGCGGCTGCGGTTGCGGCGACGCGGCCCCCGACCATAGCGTAATAAATGCCTTCGCCAGAGGATGGTGCCACAACGCCAGCTGCATCACCTGCCAGCACTACGTCGCGGCCATTGTCCCAACGGTCAAGCGGCTTCAACGGAATAGGCGCGCCTTCACGGCGGATCGTCTTGCAATCGGTTAATCCGTGGGCGGCACGCAGATCAGCGGTGGCCTGTTTTACGTCAACGGATTTCACAAGCGACCCCATGCCGATGCTGGCATGACCGCCGTGGGGAAAAATCCATCCGTAGAAGTCGGGGGAAATTTTGCCGTCGTATATTACGTCGCAGCGAGTCGGATCATAGGTGGCGGTCCCGACCGGCGCCTCTACGATCTCGTGGTAGGCGATCACATAGGGAATCTTGTCGCCGCCGGGCACGCATTGAGCCGCGACCTTGGATCGGGCACCGTCTGCACCGATGACCAGACGGGTATGCAATATGGCCTCTTGTCCGGTTGTTTTGTCACGATAGACAACATGGCTGCCGTCCGCGTCGCGGGCAACGCGCACGAAAGTGCCTGCGATCAGTTCTGCCCCTGCGGCAACTGCGCGATCGCGCAAGAAGACATCAAAGTGTTCGCGGTCTACCATACCCACGAAGCCATTCTCGATCGGGATGTCGACATGGCGACCAGTCGGAGAGATCATACGGGCCGTCGTGATCTTGGCGACTAACTGTTCGTCGGGTATGAAAAAATCAGCGATTAGGCGGGGTGGGATCGCGCCACCACAGGGCTTGATACGGCCTAGGCGGTCCAGCAGGGCCACCCGGTGGCCAGAGCGTACCAGATCGTCAGCGGCTGTTGCGCCGGACGGGCCACCGCCCACTACGACGACATCATATTTCATGGCTATTCTCCCGGAACGAGGTTGGCTGTGACATTTGTTTTGCGATCCATGATACGAGCCGCCATGGCAGCTGCGGCGAGGAAGAGTGCCGCCTCGAACAAGAAGACACTACCAAAGGCGGAGGCGTCACCCGACGAAAGGCGCAATAGGTCGACCATTGCAGCACCGGTTAAGCCGCCGAAGCCTGCAGCGAGGGCTTGTGCGGCACCCCATAGGCCCATGCGGGTGCCTTCGCGGCGGTCTCGACCTTGCCCGGCAAGTGCCATCATCGACCCGATTGCTGCGACGGCAAACATGCCGTTGAAGAAACCGAGGGCGACAGCGATTGGTACCAGCGGTGCGCCGGGGCCAATTGGGCCGATGAGCGCGAGAGCGGCAAGGGACGCCGCTGATCCGATGCAGCCCGCGACGACCCAGCCGCGCAGGCCCCCAATCTTGAAACCTGTGGCGAGGATGCCGACGGCCAGCATACCAAGGAAAGTGCCACCGTTCTGGGCGCCTGACAGAGACGTAGATTGGCCGGGGGTGAAGCCGAAAACGAGACCTGCGTAGGGTTCGAGGATAAGTTCCTGCATGAAGTAGGCGGTCATCGATAGGAAAACGAAGAGGGTAAAGTTGCGAGCGCGGGGCTCTTGCCAGACCTCTGCCAGACCGGCCCTGAACGGCGTTGGGTCTGGTTCGCTAACCGCGATGAGTCGGCGTTCAACGCCCCGGACGGCGAGTACTGTCAGTAAAATCGCAGCACAGGCTACAGTAAAAACGACTTCTAGCAGTAGCGCGGGCGTGTAGGGATCAAGGAACGCGCCTACCGTGCTTGCGGTTACGGCAATGCCGAATATCATCATCAGCCAAGTGATCGTCGCGGCAGCAGCGCGGCGATGGGGGGAGGTGGTCGTGGCGATGAGTGCCAGAAGCGAAGTTCCAGATGCGCCGACGCCAAGCCCGATCAGGGCATAGGCGCCGATGGATACGGCCATTCCCAGCCCGAAGGATATCGGAAATAACAGGATTGCCCCCGTCGCCATCAACGCGCCGATAGCCAATGCCGCCATGCCGCCAACAATCCAGCGGGTCCGGTGGCCACCCGTATCAGAGGCGAAGCCCCATTTGGGGCGGCTCAGTTGAATGCCGTAGTGCAGGGCCACCAGCATGCCCGGGACAGTAGCGGCGAGGGACAGTTCCACAACCATCAAGCGGTTCAAGGTCGATGTCGTCAGGACGACGATAGACCCAAGGCACATTTGCACGAGGCCGAGGCGGACGATCTGGAGCCATGAGAGGGTCATGCTAGCCTCCGATGTTGCGCAGCGCGAAAGCGGCGACCATCATGCCGCTAATATAAAACAAGATTCCCATGCCTTGATACCATTGCGCTTTACCCTCGGGGTCGCGGATGAGGGTGCGCATTGCGGCGATCTGGATGGCGGTCAGACAAGCGATAGCTGCGGCGTGCATGGGCATGTCCCAAAAGGTCAGCAAAGCGATGGCGATCCATTGTGGTATGATCATGGCCCAACAGGCGACGTGCGCGGCCCGGTTCGGGCCGAGCAGGACAGGTAGGGACCGCAGGCCCATCTTGCGGTCGCCCTTTACTGCTTTGAAATCATTCAGTGTCATGATTCCAAAAGCGCCAAGTCCATAAAGGGTAGCTACGATGAGGACGTTGGAAGAGGGTGTGGCGGATGCGAGAACGGCAGCCCCCGTGACCCAAGGCAGGGTTTCGTAGGCGAGTCCGCACAACAGTGGACCCCAAATGCCGCTGCGTTTGGCGCGGATCGGTTCGGCTGAGTAGGCCCATGCGGCGGCGCAGGCGAGCAGAGTTGCGCCAAATACGAAAGGGCCAAGGTACATGCCTACGGCAAGAGACAGGAGTGTCATGAGTTGAGCGATCCACAGCCCCCATCGTCCTGGGATGCGACCGGACGGGATCGGGCGGCTCGGTTCATTTATTGCGTCGACATGGCGGTCGCACCAGTCGTTGGCGGCCTGAGACATGCCGCACGTTATCGGCCCCGCCAGAAGAACGCCCAATGCGATCATGCCCCAATCCGCGATGGCAGCGACAGAGACTGCGCCACACAGGTATGCCCACATTGGCGGGAACCATGTCCACGGCTTTAGCAGGCGTAGCACGGCCAGTGGCGCTGGTAAGCGGCGGGGCGGGGTCAGGGTGTCTGCAAGGATACTCATACTGTCAGTTTAATTGGACAGTTATCGTTCAGGCAAGTGTAAACTTTAACTTACATTCGGCGTCGCGGCTGGGCGTGGGATTGCAAGAGGCATTGACCCGGGGCAGTGTGGAGTCCGAAACGATTTGGAAAGGCGTTTGCCATGACGATACGCGCGGTAGTTTGGAACGAGAATGTCCACGAAACCCATAATGAAGTTGTGGCGAAACTTTACCCCCATGGTATTCACGGTGCCATCGCTGAGGCGTTGACCGCTGGCGGGGAAATCACCGCGACGACGGCGACGCTACAGGAACCGGAGCATGGTTTGACGGCGAAGCGACTGGCAGAGACCGACGTTTTGCTATGGTGGGGACACGCAGCCCATGGCGATGTGGATGACGCCATCGTGGAGCGTGTGGCCGAGGTCGTTTGGGGTGGTATGGGGCTTATTCTGCTGCATTCGGCGCATTTTTCGAAAATCTTCAAGCGATTGATGGGCACACCCTGTAACCTGACATGGCGCGAGGCGGGCGAGAGGGAGCGGTTGTGGGTGACATCTCGTAATCATCCGATTACGGCTGGGGTGGGCGATTTCTTCGAGCTTGAGAACGAAGAGATGTATGGCGAGCCTTTCGGTGTGCCGGAGCCGCTGGAGACGGTCTTTGTTAGCTGGTTTCAGGGCGGAGAGGTCTTTCGTTCCGGTCTGACATACAAGCGGGGGGCGGGGAACGTGTTCTATTTCCGTCCCGGACACGAGACCTACCCAACCTATTTCGATCCCAACGTACAGCGGGTGCTTCGCAACGCGGTCAAGTGGGCCCATAACCCGGCGGTGCGGGTGCAGAGTGTGAATGATGCCCCGAACGTGCCCGTCGAGGAGGCGTTGGAGCCTATCGAGGCGCGCGGACTGAAGTTGCATGCAGACGGCGAAGAGGGGTTCCGGTGACGTTGGATCCCATGAAGCCCGTCCGTGTCTTGATTGTTGGGACGGGCGGCATGGCGAACGCTCATGCCGAGGCTTATGCTGCGATGCCAGGGGTGGAAATCGTGGGGGGCGTTGATCGCAACCCGGAAAACCTGCACGCGTTTAACGCCAAGCACGGAATCACACATGCGTTTGATAGCGTCATCGAGGCGCTGACTTGGGGTGAATTCGATGCGGTGTCGAACGTGACGCCGGATGCCGTTCATTTTCCGACGACGATGCCACTGCTGTCGGCGGGTAAGCATGTGTTGTGCGAAAAGCCCTTGGCGGTCAGTCATGCAGAGGCGTTACAAATGGCCGACGTGGCGCATGCTGCGGGTGTCGTGAATATGGTCAACCTGACCTATCGCAACATTCCAGCAGTGATGGAGGCGGCCGATCTTGTTGCCAGCGGCGCCATAGGTGCAGTCCGGCATTTTGAGGCATCTTACCTTCAAAGCTGGCTGACACAGCCGGCATGGGGCAAGTGGAACGAAGAGGCGCAATGGCTGTGGAGGTTGAGCAGTAAGCACGGGTCGCTGGGTGTTTTAGGCGACGTCGGTGTGCATATCCTTGATTTCGCAACCTTCGTGGCAGGTGCCGATACGGCGCAGATCTCGTGTCGGTTGCGCACCTTCGACAAGGCCCCAGGCGGACGGATCGGCGAATATGAGTTGGATGCCAATGATTCTGCCACGATGCAGGTGCAGTTGACGAACGGAGCGGTGGGTGTTCTGCATGCGACACGCATGGCCAGCGGACATTTAAACGACCTGCGCCTGCGTATTTTTGGGACGACGGGCGGGCTGGATGTGCGTTGGGAGAATAATCAGTCGATCCTGCGCGCTTGTTTGGTGCCTGACCTGATCGCGGGAACGTGGCAGGATATGCCGGTTCCACCAGTGAAGACAAATTATGTCCGGTTCATTGAGGCTGTGCGCAAGGGGCAGCAAGTCTTGCCGGACTTCGCTCGCGGTGCAGTGTTGCAGCAGGCTTTGGGGGCAGCACTCGCTTCTGATTTTGACGGGTGCCGGGACGTGGCTGTCGGATGAACGGCCCTGCGATCTTTTTCCACGCCGACGCCATCGAAGGCGAGGGGAAGGAGTTGGTGGGACGCCGGTCTGCCGGGCAGTCCTTCCTGCGCGGGTTTTTGCAGCATGTTCCGGGCGATAACGTTCACGCAGTAGTCGAAAATGCCAAGGCCGGGCAAGCTTTCGTCAAAGTGGCGCAGGCGCTAGGTGAGGCGCGACCGGTGAAGACGCATGCCCTGCGGGGGGACGACAATTTTACCCAGGTCGGGACGGTGTTTTTTCCGGGCCCCGGCTATCTGTCCGCCCCTTGGCGCAGGCAGCGGTACGGTGCGGACAGTTGTTCGTTGGTCGGCATTACTCATACGGTTTCGACCCGGCGGGTGATCGAAGGGCTACACGATCTGATGTTGGATCCCATTGAGGATTGGGACGCGATTATCTGCACGTCTCGGGCGGTTCATAGTGTTGTGCAGCGACAATTGGAGGAAGAGGCGGCATTCATCCGCGATCGGTTTGGTGCGACACGGGTCCCGTTGCCGCAATTGCCGGTGATCCCGCTTGGCATTCATACCGATGATTTTACCACGACGTCAAAGGCGCGGGCAGAGATGCGGAAGCAGTTTAGTGCGCCTGACGACGCATTGGTCGTGATGACGATGGGGCGACTGACGAGCGTCGAAAAGGCGAACCCTGCCCCCCTGTTTATCGCGCTGGAGCAGGTGGCAGAGTCCTTAGGTCGCCCGGTCCATCTGTGGATGGTCGGCTGGTCTAGCCGTGAAGATGAAGAGACGCTACACCGAGACGCCGCAAAAGCATTGTGTCGTTCGGTTTTTATGCAGGTCATCAATGGGCGTGATCTGGATGTGCGACGGCATGTCTGGTCAGGGGCAGATATCTTTACATTGCCGGTTGATAATATTCAGGAAACATTTGGTCTTGTTCCGGTCGAGGCGATGGCTGCGGGGTTGCCTGTGATCATGCCTGATTGGGATGGTTTCCGCGATACCGTGGTGCACGGAGAGACTGGATTTTTGATCCCGACGCGGATGTCTGGGGGTGGGCAGCGGATCGGGTCTGATCTTGCGCGCCGCTTTGCCGACGGGTCGGACGGGTATCTGCAGCATTTATCCCTTATGCAACAGCAGACGCAGATCGATATCGCGGCTTATATCGCGGCCTTCGTGGCGCTAGGCGACGCGGACCTGCGGGCTAGGATGGGGCAAGCGGGACGCGCACATGTGGTCGCCCATTTGGATTGGTCCGCCGTTATTCCGCAGTATCTGGCGCTGAGTGACGATTTGGCCGCCCGGAGGCGGTACGCGCAGGTGCGCCAACCAATCAATCCGATGCAGGTCGATCCGTTTGAGCTATATGGCCGATACCCAACAGAACAGCCTGACCGGGAATGGGTGCTGACCACGCGTCGCGGATTGACTGTCGCGGGGCTGGCGGCGCTGGACAAGCTGAACGGTCGCGCATTGTATCAGCGGACGCTTTTGCCGCCAGAGCGGATGGTTGCCTTTGCACAAGCAGTGGCAAAATCTGGGCCTATTACAATTGCCGAGGCGGCGGTCGCCACGCAGATGCGGATTGATTTGGCGATCGGGGCCGCGTTGTTTCTGGCAAAATACGATTATCTGACTGTAATGCGGCCCCAGACAAAGTAAGGCCTCAATTAACCGCATATTGACCATCAGCAGTTCAATCCAGACAGTGCGCAGACACGAATTCAATCCGGACGATAGGGACACGGGCAATGCGGTTATCGGTCAATTTCGAAAACACCCAAGGCATGGAGCCGACCAAGGGCCCAGTGCAGGTGGGCTGGTTCTTAAATCAGCGTAAGGCGGGCATCGTTTATTTTCCACCTGAACGTGTCCGCTCTGCCGATATGAATAAGACTCATGCCAAAAGCGCCAGCCGCTGCCCTGCGGTAATAAATATGGAAAGCCGCTATTTCATGGTGCGCTGCCCGTTCGATTTGAACCTGCAATTTATACGTGACAAAGACGGAAAACCGGCAATGCGAAATCTGAATGGCGATATGTCTGGTATTCGCGCCAACAAGTTACGCGAAAAAATCCACATCACAGCAGAGCATGAATGGCGCTATCCAGGCGTGCCGACGATCCAACTGGAATTGCCCTACGTCTTTATCGCGGACGAGCCGGTCTATATGTCTCAAGTTGCGCCGTTCCTGCATTATTCCAAGACACCGCTGCCCGGCACAATCTTTGGTGGGCGCTTTCCGATCAATGTCTGGCCGCGACCACTGATGTGGGCGTTTGAATGGGCGGATACGGATATGCCATTGAAGGTGAACCGGGGTGATCCGCTATTCTATTGTACGTTCGAGGTTGCACCGCAGGACCGCTCCGTTGTCGTGTCAGAGGTCGAAGTGACCGAAGAATTGACGGAGTACATGGAACTGATTTCTGGCGCGGTGAATTACGTGAACCAAACGTTTTCGCTATTTGAAGCGGCAGAAGCGCGGCGACCGGCTAAGTTAGTGAAGCCGATTAAACGCAACCGGATCGACTGAAGCTGATGTCGGAGCATCCCTTCAGGCTACGCGAGGCAGCGACCGAGGCACATCGTAAGGGCCAGCTCGATACGGCGCTGGCGGGCTATGCCCGGTATCTGTCGCAAGTACCAGGTGATGCGGGGATTTGGTCAAACCTTGGGGCGCTGCATCGCAAGGCAGGGCGGCACCTGATGGCGCTGCGGGCGCATGAGCGTGCACTGGTGTTAGACCCTGATGGGATCGCGACGATCAACAATGCCGCCAACGTGCTGTCTGACATCGGCCGTTATGACGAAAGCCTAGCCTTACGTCGCCGAGTGTTGGCGCAAACACCGGACGATGCGGCGCAGTTGGCCATGGTCGTCCGATGCTTGCGTGGAAAAGGCGATTACACTGCGGCGGTCAAATTTGCTTTGGACGCGCTGGTACGTTTCCCGGATGATGCGGAGCTGCGGATGCAGTTGGCTTTTGCGCAGATGGGTGCAGGCAATTACGCCGCCGGTCTTGATAATTATAAGGCGCGCTGGCGTGCCGGGGAATTGCAGCCTCGCGATCTACCCTTCCCCGAGTGGCGTGGGGAGCCATTGGATGGCAAGACCGTTGCTGTACTGCCAGAGCAAGGTTTTGGCGATGCTGTGCTTTTCGCCCGTTTTCTGCCGACGCTACAGCGTTATCGTTGTCGCGTTGTCATGCCGGTCAAAAAGCCGCTTCAGCGTCTGCTGCATGGGCTTAATGGCTTGGATGAGATGCTGGACAGTCTGCGGGTCAGCGATTCAGTGGATTACTGGATTAACATGATGGACCTCGCGGCGCTGCACTTTGCGACAGATCAGGTCGTGCCACCGCCCGCAAACCTAACCGTGCCGCCGGACAGCGTAGCCCGCGCCCGTGCCATCGTGCACCCCCACAATGATAAGCTGAAGGTCGGTGTCGTCTGGACAGGATCTGTAACATATCGTGGCAATGCTTTCCGGTCGTTCAGCCACCGCGAATTTCTGCCACTGGCCGATATTCAGGGGATACAGTTGTTTTCCATCTACAAGGGGCCGAAATTGGCGGCCTATCATGCCGATGGGTCCGACGCCTTCATCGTAGATACGGGCAGTTCAGAGCGTGATTTCGCGGATACCGCAGGGATGATGCGGGCTTGCGATCTAATTATTACGTCCGATACTGCGACGGCGCATATCGCGGGATCGCTGGGTGTGCCGGTCTGGTGTGTCCTGCATTGGGATGCCTTTTGGGTTTACCGGCACGCGGGGGAAGGAACAGACTGGTATCCGCGGATGCGGCTATTCCGGCAGCATCGACCGTTGGACTGGGACGGCGTTATGGCGGACGTCTTTGCTGCGCTGCGCAACTGGGTAGAGGGGGAAGTATGACCGATATCCTCGTTCCAACCTCTCCTGGAGAGTTGGTCGATAAGCTGACGATCCTGAGGTTAAAGACCGAACAGATCGATGACCCGGAGAAGTTGGCCAATGTGCGTCACGAGCAACAGGTTCTGACCCAGATCGCCGATAAGGCCTTGCCGCGCAACGCTACGCTGGCTGCGTTGTGGGACGAACTTTACCGGATCAACGGCGACTTGTGGGTGATTGAGGACGACATCCGCGCTTGTGAGGGGCGTGGCGATTTCGGCCCTGCCTTTATCGCGCTAGCCCGCGCCGTCTATGTCACGAACGACGAACGTTCCGCGGTGAAGAAACAGATAAACTTGCGGCTCGGCTCTGCTATCGTCGAAGAGAAATCCTATTATTTACCGGAGACCGACGCATGAGCATTTCTACCGCATCCGACCGCATCGCGGCGGCCAAGCGCGAGTTGACGGCCGTGCGTGATGACCTGATTAAGACTCTTAAGACGGAACGCTCGCGGCGGCGTGGCCCACTGGTGCGGATGATGCACGAGGTGCAGGGTATGCTGATCCCGGGATTCCCGTATGTCTCTCAGTCCGGGCAGGATCAGGTGGTTGAACGGATCCTGAAGGGAAAGCGCGGCGGCACTTTTCTTGATGTCGGTGCTTACGACGGGCTAACTGGATCAAATTCTCAGTATTTCGAGACCTATTTGGGTTGGACTGGGGTCATGGTCGAACCTGTTCAACAACATCGTGAAAAGGCAGAGATGTGGCGTAAAAGCCCTTGTCTACCCTACGCTGTAGCTGACCGAGACGGCGAAGCGTCCTTTATCGCTGTCACAAAAGGCTTTACCCAGATGAGCGGGCTAGAGGACGAATATGATGGCGCAATGCTGACCCGTGTGCGTGCCGATCCGCGCCACGAGGAGGATCGCATCACCGTTCCGACACGCACGCTGAACGCTATTTTCAAGGAAAGTGGTTTTGACGAAGTCGACTTTGTCTCTCTTGATATAGAGGGGGGAGAGTTGGCCGCGTTGAAGGCCTTCGATCACGCTGCCCACAGGGTCAACGTCTGGGCAATCGAGAATAATACAGGCACCCGAGAGATCGCCGCGCTGATGCGTATGCACGGCTACAACCTGGCAGAGTTCTGCGGCGTAGACGAAATCTACGTTCGCAACGATCTGTAAACCGGTTCGCGTCGCATTGCGGCGTTAAGGAAGCTTTCACGCCGCAGACGTCATTCCTTGTGTCACGTCAACACGAGGAATGAACGTATGAGCGCCAACCCCAACCGGCCGATCATCATTAAGCGCAAAAAGGTCATTAAGGGCGGCGGACACCACGGTGGGGCCTGGAAGGTCGCCATGTTTTCGATCCTTTTTGGGCCGCATTTTGCGAACCGTGTTTGGGAAGTGCCTCGACCATCGAGGCAATGACACGTCGTTCTGACGTTTCAGACCGCATCTTCGGCGGTAGATGTTTCCGTTTTCGGATAAGTTCTTATTGCCCACTTCAGTCTCAACACCGGGTTAATCGCAGGCGCAAAATTCAGAGCAATTTGAACGAATGGTGCTTAAGCCTTATGTTCAAGCGCTTCGGAACGGCGAGCAACTGTCGTCCGGTCGCCGTTGGCCGTGTATAAACTAAAGCCGTCGCGCACAGCACGTAGGGCATGCAGTCTGGACTGCGCAGACTTGATGCCCTCACACGCTGCAGTCAGCAGGCGGGCGTTCTGACGCAGGGCACCGTCGATCCGCACGAAAGCGGGTTGATTGCTGTAGGCTGGAGATAGTGCCTGAACGAGTTGCATCTTGCGTGCTGACAAATCGGAAAGGGCGACCAGATCACCTGCACGGATCATGGCCCGTTCCCGCTCCAGAAGATTTATCAGTGCGTCTTCGGGTGTGTCACGCATGATCGCGCGCTTTCATAGCGTTGAATAACGATTCTGCCAAACCGATTCCCCCCGCCTTCACCAGCTCTTCCGCATGCGCATCTCGTAAGAAGGACGCAAAGTTATCCTCGCCCTGACCACCGCCAAAGGCACTGCGGGCGGCATCAAACCCAGCGGATTTCAGCATTTCCGATAGGAAAGTTGCCTCTAGTTTCTGCGCGGCGACCAGTAGTCGAACGTCGTCGGACAAAGGTGATGGCCGTGTCTGTGGCGGCACGGTGGCGGGCATCGCGGGAATAGGTGTCATGGGAACCTCAGCGTTTTGTATTTTTTCTCTTGTGGCCCAGAGCAGTAAAAGTTTTCGTAACCTTATTAAGCGAAAAGGGACCGACTAGAACAGAAAGCTTCGCGATGCAGCCAATGCTCATTTCACCGGTTCCAGGGCCCATTGATGCCGCAGTGGCAGGTACTGTAGCGCCCGGCATCAATGGCAAAGCGCAGGTGATTGTGACCTTTACCGACACCCTTGCGCATCTTACTCACAAGGCGACATCCGCGACTCCTGTACCCGAAGTTATGGAAGCCGGAGCGGTGACAAGGGGCGCTGAAGGCGAAGTGAAGGCGGCTAATGCGGAGTTATCGCCAAACGAGGACGAATCGCCTCAATTTGACGACGAAACGGATCTGGATTTGGACAGGCTGGATGCGTCGTTTGCACAGCAAGGCCAAACACCGCCGCAGTTAGCATTCTGTCCTTGGGTAGAAGTGGGAAGTTCGCTCGCATTTTTGCAACCGACGTCTTTCGCGGCGAAAGATGCCGAAGCCCAGATTTTGGCCGAGTTCAGCGCAAGTCAGTCGCAACCCCAGTCATTCGAAGGGCGGGATCAATCTATGGCACTACAGTCAGCGATCAATACATCAAAATTCGACAAACTTTCTGGCCCCGATATGCCGCAGATTGCCAGGTTTACCGTTCCAGTGTCGGCCCTGAATTCGACGAGCTCGGTCGAAGACATCATGTCGGCAGCGCAATCAGTGCCAACTACCAACAAAACTTTAGACCAACTTCAGATAAGTTCACTCAACAGCCTGAATACGGCTCCGGTCGGGCGGATAGCATTTCCACTGCCTAGCGGGATACGAGATAATTAGGCTCCTATCTTAGCGGACATCGCCCAAGCTGAGGTCCCAGGTATAATAAATGTTCCGGGTACGTACGTACCGCCCTAGCGACAAATCGTCTCGCAACGTCGCGCGTAGGGCCGAGGTTCAAACTGCGTCACCGAATGATGTGCAAGCGCGGCATGACAGTCCCCAGCCGAAAAATGAAAGCAAGCCGCATCCCAGCGCAACGAGTCTGCAACTGACGGCAAGTATAATTAATGATCAAACTATGTTGCTTCCGTTTGTTGGCGCCGAACCTTTCAGCCAAACCACCGGATTTGAGAGGCTGCCAGTTCGGCCTCAAACACCACTTTTGGCGCAGCATGTGGCCCAACAGCTTTCTGTCTCGCTGCGACAACCAACCGATCAAGTTACAGAGATGTCACTTGATCCCGTCGAGCTTGGCCGCGTCCGCATTATTGTAACTGCCCATGATCAGACGGTCACAATGACTGTCACCGCAGATCGTCCAGAAACGGCGGACTTAATGCGGCGGCACGTGGATGTGCTGCTGCAGGAATTCAAAGCGCTGGGATACACCTCGGTCAACCTCGTGACAATGTGAGTAAAGTTACCGCCAAACCGCCGAAATAACCCAATGAAATCAATGCCTCTTTCCAGGCTCGCACTAAAGATCCAGCCACTTGGCGGTAAAGATCCCGCCAAGTCAAATAGCCACAAAAAAAGGCCCGCGAATGCGGGCCTGATAAAACGGAGTTTTTGAAGTTAAAAGGTTTCAGGCCGCAGCAGGATCCTTAGTGGCAATTGCTTCAGAAGGCCTTACCAAAACCTTGGAAAGGCCGGGCTCACCTGGTCGGCGCATGGCAAGGAGCTTCCCATTTAGAATTCTCGCGACGACATCGGCGGTTGTTCCGCCACCTCTCTGACAAGCATACGATATCGACTGAAAATCATCGAAGCCATCGCTTTCAAGGATGATCAAATCAGCGATCTTTTTCAGAAATACGTTCAAGTGACGCTGAGCGAAGACAACATTTCGGACGGCCCCTCGCTCCTCAACTGGGAAAATTGGACTGATTATTCCGGCAGCATAGAGGGCCAGGAACTGACCTTTCGAAGCACCGATAAAGTCAGGGGCATCTTGAAGCTGGATTGCGTCCGCGATGTCAGCACATAGGTCCTCAACATCTGTCGCCGGAAATACCAAACGGCCACTTTCGGCGTCAGACATCCCATCAGGAACCAGCCCTGATTTTTGAAGAAGTCTTGAAAGACGACGGCGCTCAATCCCGGTCACCTCAACCAAGCTGTTCAGGGAATGAAACTTCCGACGTGCAATTTCGACGCCCAAAACAACATCACCGTGGCCGACAGCAGAGTGCTCCACGATGTGGTCGCGAAGTATGTCCTTGATTGGCCCCGGATCAATAAGATTTGCCCGGCGATCAAGCCAATCAAAAAGGCGCCCATACATCGCAAGTGGACCTGCTTGGACGGCCCTTGCCTGGCTCGCCCTTCGAATGTCACTCAGGGCTTCGGCAACGACACCATGACCTTGCATGTAGATCCTAAATCCCCGCTCTGTCGCATCCTCGAGGTTGACGGCAGACACCCTTTTCAAGTTAACGTCATGCCCGAATGCCATGACAGCACCGATCATTTCTGCTGCTGCGATCACCTGCTCAATCGTTTGATCTGCCGTCCAATCCGTCGCAAGGCTCCGGTTGTTCA